>JAUIJO010000011.1 GCA_030431185.1 Gammaproteobacteria bacterium
GGCCGGCGCCTACGCCACGGTGACGCGCAAGGGCGAGACCATCGTCGGCGTCGCGATCGCGACGGCCCTGATGCCGCCGCTGGCGGTGACCGGCTTCGGCATCGCCGTGGGCAACATGAGCATCGCCGGCGGCGCCGGCTTCCTGTTCATGACCAACCTGCTCGCGATCGCGCTGTCGGTGACCATCATGGCGCGCTGGTACGGCTTCGGCCGCGAGGACTCGCCCAAGCAGACCGCCGCGCAGGCGGCGGTGATCGTCACCACCTTCGTGCTGCTGTCGATCCCGCTGGGCGTGGCCCTGCGCGACATCGCCGCGCGCGGCCTGGCCGAGCGCAGCGTGCGTACCGTCCTCGACGACGCCGCCCGCGAGGTCAACGGACGCATCACCACGCTGCGGGTGGACCGCAACAACGAGACCGTGCTGGTCGACGCGGTATTGCTGACACCCAGGAGCCGGCCCGACCTTGCGCTCCAGATCGAACGCAGCCTGGAGGACGAGCTCGGCCGACCCGTACGCGTCGAACTCCGCGAAGTGCTGACCGCCAACGACGCCGAACTCGCCCGCAACAAGGCCAACCTCGCCCAGTTGCGCGAGAGCGTGCTGCGCCTGCAGAGCGCGCAGCGCAACGACGGTGCGTCACGGCAGGCCGACGCGGCGGCGATCAGCGCGCTGGAGAAACGCGCGCTCGCCCACTTCGGCGCCTTCGACGTGCTCGATGCCGGGCGCCAGGCGCGCTGGCGGCTGAGTCCACGCGCGGGCCTGGACATCGCGGCGGCCCGCCAGCTGGAGTCGTCGATGCGGGCCGAGGGCAGCGATGCCAGCGACGTCGCGCGCATCGAGGTCGTCCCGGCCTTCCAGGGCCTGCCGATGCTGCACTTCGCCGACGACAGCAGCGAGGTGGACGCCCGCGCCGCGACCACCCTCGACGACATCGCCTGGGCCCTGCAGCGCTGGCAGTACGGGCGCGTCGACGTGCTCGGCCATGCCGGCGGCGACATCGCCCTGGCGCAGGCGCGCGCGGACGTCGTCGCCCAGGCGCTGCGCGGCCGCGGGCTGGACGTCGTCAACGCCTCGGCAGCGGATCGCTCCACCTCGCGCCAACTGGTCGCCGAGCGGGGTCGCGATGCCATCCGCGTGGTGGAAGTCGCCCCGGTCGTACGCTGAGCGCCCGGGCCGCGGCCGCCGCCCTGCCGCACTCATCCGGTCGGTTCGGCAGGCCCCGCGTGGCGGGCCAGTTCCGGCGGCGGCGGCTCCAGGCACGCGGCCGTGATCGTGCCGGGTCGCTCGCGCACGCAATGGCGGAAGTCCAGCGGAAGGCCGTCGATGTCACGCCGTTCGCCCACGGCCAGGTCGAAACGCGCCGTGGGTGCGGCATCGGCGTCGCACGCGATCACGTCGCCCACGATCGCCATGGCGAGCGGACCGCAAGCCCCGCCGAACACGGCGTAATGGCACTCGCCGCTCGCGCTGGCCAGGCACTCGAAGCGGGCGCTGCCGGGCTGGGACTCGGTGCGGCTGTGGAAGCGGGCGGCGCCGTCGATGTCCTCGCGCAGGACCACGGTGGTGCCATGCCCGCCGCTGCAGGCCGTGGCCAGCAGGAGCACGCAGAGCGACAGCGGTAACGTGGTGATGGAACGCATGGTCGAATCCTTCCTGTTGCGGGCGTGGCGGCGGCGGGCGGCATCGCCCGTCGCCGCGATGCGGACTTACATGTGCTTGAACAAGGCCATGAACGGCGCACTGACCGGCAGGGTTTCGTCCCGCTGGCGCAGGCGCAGGGTGCCGCGGCCGCTGTCGTCGCGGACGACGGCGGCGACCGCCCGCAGGTTGACGATCGTCGATCGATGCACCTGCTTGAACACCGCGGGGTCGAGCACCTGCAGCAGCTCGCGGATGGGCTTGCGGATCAGCGCCTCGCCCTCGGCGGTGACCACCACGGTGTACTTGTGGTCGGCGCGGAAGTAGGCGACGTCGTCGACCAGGATCAGGCGCGTCTCGCGGCCGGCGCTGGCGGTGATCCAGGTCAGCGGCTCGTCCGGCGCCAGCTTGCCGCCGGCCTGCAGGCGCGCGGCCAGTGCATCGATCAGGCCGCTGTCCAGCTGCGCCGATGGGGCCGCTTGCAGGCGTTGCACCGTGGTCGCCAGGCGCGCGGCGTCGAGCGGTTTCAGCAGGTAGTCCACCGCGCCGTGCTCGAAGGCTTCGATCGCATACTGGTCGAAGGCGGTGATGAACACGATCCGCGTCGCCGGGCTGGCCTCGGCGGCCGCGGCCGCGACGTCCAGGCCGGTCAGGCCGGGCATGCGGATGTCGAGGAACGCGACGTCGGGCTGGAACTCGCTGATCGCATCGATGGCCTCGGCGCCGTCCTCGCACTCGGCGACGATCTCCAGGTCCGGCCAGGCGGCCAGCAACTGCTCGACCATCGACTCGCGCAGCAGGGCTTCGTCCTCGGCGACGATCGCGGTATGGCGGGCAGCGCGCGGCTCAGTCATGGCGTGCCTCCACGTCCGTGGCGGGGCGCGGGCCCGGCGTCGGCGGCGGGCTGGCCAGCGGCAGGGTGATCGTCGCGGCGACGCCCTGCGGGAAGTTCGCCACCACCGACAGTTGCGCGAGCTCGCCGTAGAGCAGGCGCAGGCGCTCGCGCACGTTCTTCAGGCCGATGCCGGTGCCACTGGTCTGGCGGCGCGTCTCCTCGGTGCCGAAGCCGATGCCGTCGTCGGCCACGGTCACGGCAAGCCGGCGCTCGCTGGCACGCGCCAGCAACCACACGGTGCCACCGCCGGGCTTGGGTTCCAGGCCGTGCTTGATGGCGTTCTCGACCAGGGTCTGCAGCATCATCGGCGGCACCGGGGTGCCGAACAGGTCGTCGGTGACGTCCACCTGCACCTGCAGGCGGGTGCCCATGCGCAGCTTGAGGATCTCCAGGTAGGCCTGCGAGCGCTCCAGCTCCTGCCCCAGGGTCGACATCGACTCGTCGGTGCGCGGCAGCGAGCGGCGCAGGTAGTCGATCAGGTGGCCGAGCATGATGTCGGCGCGTTGCGGGTCGTGCCGGGTCAGTACCTGGGCGCTCGCCAGGGTGTTGTAGAGGAAATGCGGTTCCACCTGCGCATGCAGCAGGCTCAGCTTGGCCACGGTCAACTCCTTCTCGGTCCGGGTCTGGTGCACCGCCTCGCGTTCGCGACGGCGACGCTCGGCGACGCGACGGGTGATCGCACGGGTGATGGCTTCGGCGGTGTCGAAGTTGCTGCCGTCGTCGACGCGGAACCAGTCGGCCCAGGCGTCGCTCTCGGGTTCGCAGAGGATGGTGGCGCGACTGCTGCCGTCGCCCGGTACCAGGGTCGCGACGACGCGGCCGCAGGACGCGCGCACCAGGGTGTCGAGGAACTCCAGCGTGCGTGCGACCCAGCCATCGCCGGCCGGGGCGAGCGATTGCATGCGGGCGCGGACCTGCAGGCTGTCGCGGGCGCTGTCGACATGCGCGACGCCGGGCAGCTCGCGGATGGCCGCATCCAGCAGCTCGAACGCCTCGTCGGCGTCCAGCGGGATCTCGACCTGGCGCCGCTGGCGGCTCGACACGCTGCCGGCGTCGACTTCGCCGGCCACCATCCGCACCCGCCGCAGGTGGGACAGTCCCAGCGAGGCGACCGCGACCGCGGCGATGAAGAAGAACAGGAAGAACGGCATGACGTCCGGCAACGGCAACGAGTCCCAGAGGATCGTCAGCACCAGGAACAGGGCGCCCCAGGCCAGGACGCGTCGTGCGATGAAGAAAAAGCCGAAACTCATGGAAGCGGGCCGTTGCGTGGGATGGGACGAGCATAGCCAGCGCCCCGGCGAGCGGAAGGGGCCAGGCGACGAAGCCCGGAGCCGGGCGACGAAACAGGGGATGCGCGGAACGAAGCGAGGGTTGCATCGGGCCCAGGGCCGGCCTCAGCGCTGGCGTTGCTCCCGCGGTACGCCCAGGCTGTCGAGGTAGGCCGTCAGGCCCCGGGCGGGATCGTCGGGGTATCCGACCCCGGTGTCCTGCCAGCCGATGATCCGGTCCGGCCGGAAGTTGCGGAACGCCTCCCGCAGGCGGCACCAGGCGCCCAGCGTCCAGCTGCCGCCCCAGAACGCCAGGCACAGCGGCTCGATCTCGCGCTGGGTGGACTGCCCCCCTTCGTCGCGGTAGTCCAGCGCCAGCACCCGCCGCGCGTGGATGGCCTCGTGCAGGCCATCGATCAGGCCGCTGTTCTCCAGGCGTTCGACCTCCGGCGCGAAGATGCGGGTGCGGTCCGCGGTGGCGGCCAGTTCCGGCGGCAGCACGGCCTCGATCTTCAGCAAGGCCGATGTCGCGCTGCGACCGAGTCGCACGCCGCCGAAGGCCCGCACGAAGCGGGTGCCGACGATCAGGGCTTCGAGTTCGTCGGGCGTGAACATCAGCGGCGGGATGTCCGCGCCCTTGCGCAACAGGTAGCCCACGCCGGCCTCGCCCTCGATGGGCACGCCGGAACGCTGCAGGTCGGCGACGTCGCGGTAGACCGTGCGCAGCGACACTTCCAGCGTCTGTGCGAGCTGGTGCGCGGTGATGGCTCGGCGGCGGCCACGCAGGGCATGGATCAGCAGGAACAGGCGGTCGGCGCGGCGCATGGGGCATCTTCGCAGGCAGGAAGGGCCGGCTCAAACGCGGCGCGTCGCAGGCCGGGCCGGTGGCCCGGGGTGATGGCCATGGGGGATGCGCCCGTGCGCGGGGCTTCGATCAAGGGACGAACCTGGACGATCCCGAGCATGCCGGGGCGCTCCCGCGACTCGGCCGACTCGCGCTCGCACCGCTCGACGAGGGTGTCGCGCACGCGGGGCCGCAGGGTGTGCGGCCGCGGCTCGACCGCGGCATCGGGCCAGGCGGCGACGCGTACGGGATTGGACGCGGCGGCAGCATCGAACGGCGCTTGCACGGACGCCTTCATGCGGTCGCCCCCTGTTGCGTACATGCGCCGGGTACCTCCGGCATCGCGGCGGCCGGCGTCGCTTCGGCGATGCGGGGCGTCGGCCAGGTGCCCACCGGCACCAGCGCGTGCGCGCCCTGGGCCATGCTCGTGGCGGCGGCGTCGAGGCCGCGCCGGAAGTGCCGCCAACTGTCTTCGATCCGTCCCATGTCCCGAGCTCCCACGCCGTGCTGATCGCACCGGTACAGCCTGCGCGGGTGCTGCTGCCAACCTGATGTCAGCAATGCGGGACGTCGTGCCCGCCGTCTGGCTGGCGGCTGAACCGCGCCGCGTGTCATCACGCGGCCGCTGCATGCGATGCCCGACCATTCGCGCCCACGGTCATCCGGGCAGCGCGCGTCGCGGGCCCGTCAGCCCGCCGGTCCAGACCGGTAACGCGTCTTCCAGCGGGCATCGATGAACCCCTTCCAACCGACCCGCCACCGTCATCGCGTGGGCAAACCGCTGTCATCCGCGGTGGCCAGACTGCGCGGGTCGCCCACGCCGTCTCACGCCATGACACCTGCCTCCCCCATCGTGAACCGCATGTACACCCATCCCGATTCCCTGCGCGAAGCCCTTGCCCGCGCCGAAACCACGTTCGCCGAAGTCCTCGACCGCGCCGGTCGCGGCCTGGACCCCCTGTTCGAACGCCGCCTGGACCAGCACCAGCGCCAGTTGCGCGCGCTGCTGGGCGAGGATGCCGACGTCGCCAGCGATGCGATCGACGCCGCCAAGCGCGTCATCGGTGCCGCAGACCCCGGCGCGCCGCTGCTGATGCTGGCCATGGCGCGCGAGACCCTGGCGAGCACCGTGCGTCGCCACCTGTCGATGGTGCGCGAGGCGGCCTGACAGCGTTGTCAGGGTTTTTCCACGCATGTCCGGCGGTGAATGCAGCGGCGGAGCGCGGTTTCATCGGCGACAATGGCGCCCCCGTCGCCCGCCGTTCGCCTGCCATGTCCCCGAACTCCGCCTCCCCGGTCTCCCTCACCCGCCACCTGCTCGAGGAGCAGCGCGCCGGCCGCATCAACGCCGACCTGCGCCTGCTGATCGAAGTCGTGGCCCGCGCCTGCAAGTCGATCTCCATCGCGGTCGGCAAGGGCGCACTGGGCGGCGTGCTCGGTGATGCCGGCACCGCCGGCGAGGCCAGCATCAACATCCAGGGGGAAGCGCAGAAAAAGCTCGACGTGCTCAGCAACGAGATCCTGATGGAGGCCAACGCCTGGGGCGGCCACCTCGCCGGCCTTGCATCGGAGGAGATGGACCATTCGGTGCCGATCTCCGACGCGCAGCCGCGCGGCAACTACCTGCTCCTGTTCGACCCCCTGGACGGCAGCTCCAACATCGACGTCAACATCTCCGTCGGCACCATCTTCTCCGTGCTGCGCTGCCCCGAGGGTGTCGGCCAGCCCGGCGACGAACACTACCTGCAGCCGGGCACCGAACAGCTCGCCGCCGGCTACTGCACCTACGGGCCGAGCACGATGCTGGTGCTCACCATCGGCCACGGCACGCATGCCTTCACCCTCGACCGCGAGATCGGCAGCTTCGTGCTGACACAGCGGAGCATGACCATCCCCGAGGAAACGAAGGAATTCGCGGTCAACATGTCCAACCAGCGCTTCTGGGAAGCCCCGATGCAGGCCTACGTCGGCGATCTCCTGGCCGGCCAGGAAGGCCCGCGCGGCAAGGACTTCAACATGCGCTGGGTGGCCAGCATGGTCGCCGACGTCCACCGCATCCTCACCCGCGGCGGCATCTTCAGCTACCCGCTCGACAGCAAGTGCGCGGCCAAGGGCGGCAAGCTGCGCCTGATGTACGAAGCCAACCCCATGGCCTTCCTCGTCGAACAGGCCGGCGGCGCCGCCAGCACCGGCCGCCAGCGCATGCTCGAGGTCCAGCCCACCGGCCTGCACCAGCGCGTGCCCGTGTTCCTGGGTTCGAAAGCCGAGGTCGAAGCCGCCGTGAAGTACCACGCCGAGCACGATGCCGGGTGATTGGTGATTGGTGATTGGTGATTGGTGATTGGTGATTAGTGAGTGGTGATTAGTGAGTGGTGAGTGGTGAGTGGTGAGTGGTGAGTGGTGAGTGGTGAGTGGTGAGTGGTGAGTGGTGATTGGTGAGTGGTGATTGGTGAGCGGTGATTGGTGATTGGTGATTGGTGAGTGGTGAGTGGACGGTGGACGGTTGCCGGCATCGCCTCCAAGCCCCCATCCCGGATCGTAGGATGGGTAGCGCGAAGCAAAACCCATCATTTCGTCGCGGCCGCACGCGACGGTGGGCATCGCCTTCGGCTCGACCCACCCTACGGCGCTGACACACGCGTAGGGCGCAATAACCAACGGGCATTGCGCCGAATGAAGTCCGAGCGCACTGCGCATGGTCTCCCGAGCCTTGCCGCCTCGGTAGACTAGGCACGCGTCCCGTGCGCACCCGGGACCGCGCAACCCAACAAGCCGTCATCCCAGCGAACGCTGGGATCCAGCCCTTGGCTTTTCTCCGGTACACCCGGCAACACACCGCCCCTCCCCCTCACACACGGTGCAATGCACTTCGCTTATTGCACCCTACAGGTCCGGCCGCCTGATCGTAGGATGGGTAGCGCGAAGCAAAACCCATCATGTCGCCGCGGCCGCACGCGACGGTGGGTATCGCCTTCGGCTCGACCCACCCTACGGCCCTGCCATGTCCGCAGTCCGGGCAAGCGCCCCGCGCGCACCTGGACGTCATCCCCACCCTCCCCTCATCCCCCAAGCCGTCATCCCAGCGAACGCTGGGATCCAGCCTTTTAACTTTCTTCCCCATCTCCCCACGAAGACCCGGCCCGCCATTTGACCGCCGCCCGCCCCTGCATGCGACGATGCCGGTTCGATCATTCCGGCCCCGGCCCGCACGACATGGACGACCCGACCGCCAGCCCCGACTTCATCGAAGTCTTCCCCGACGCCCTGTCCGCCGAGCAATGCGCCGCCGTCGTGGCGCGCTTCCAGGACAGCGGCGCCGACAGCCCCGGCCTGGTCGGCGGCGGACACCGCCCCGAGCTCAAGGACAGCCGCGACATCACCCTGGCCGGCAAGCCCGAGTGGCAGGACGTCGAAGGCCTGCTCAACACCGCCGTGTTCAAGGGCCTGATGGCCTACCTGCGACGCCATCCCTACACCCTGATCGCACCGCTGATGCTCGAGGTCGGCGGCGAAGGCGGCGCCCGCCATCGCCTGACAGCCGACCGCCTGCGCGCGATGCCGGACGAAGGCCTCGCCGGTGTGGTGCAGACCGTCATGCGCCCCGGCGCGATCAACCTGCAGCGCTATACCGGCGGCCGCGGCGGCTACCCCTACTGGCATTGCGAACTCTTCCCCCGCGACGCCCGCGGCGAGACCCTGCATCGCCACCTGCTGTGGACGATCTACCTCAACGACGGATTCGAGGAAGGCGAGACCGAGTTCCTGCACCAGCAGCGCAAGATCGCCCCGCGCACCGGCAGCCTCCTGATCGCCCCGGCCGCCTTCACCCACACCCACCGCGGCAACCGCCCCCTGGGCGGCGACAAGTTCATCGCCACCAGCTGGGTCCTGTTCCAGCGCGCGGAAACCCTCTACGGCGGCGGCGCCGGCCGCACCGACTGAGCTCGCCCCGTACCGGACGCTGCGTGCGAGCTAACACGCCGTGGCCAACACCCCGGAAGCTCGCGCCTCCGCCTACCGGGCGTGGTTGCAGGAGGGTGTTGAACCCGATGACCTCGCATCGATCCGACAACACGTGGCGCAGGAACGTGCACTTGGACGTCCGAGATTCCAGCGCATGGTCTCTGAAGCCCTTAACAGACCGGTTACCTGCCGGCCTCGTGGCCGACCAAGAACAGGACGTGAGGAGACTTAATTACCTCCGTCCCCTTTGATGGAAAACTGATCCTTCAGAGGCGACTAATCATGGAATGGGAGTGCGCGCTTCCTAAGCAAAGGCGAAATAAACCAAAACATAGCAATGGTTGCCATACCTGCGATACTACCTCGCTCCGACGCGACGCATGCGCACCAGTTTCTGAATCCCCAATAGTCCCGCTTGATGGCGGCCTGCCTGAAGTATTTTTTCGCACCTTCAAAATCCGAATTAACAGACTTCAAAAGAGTACCTGCAACAATCATTGAAGGCACATGCCCATCTAGAGCAATGGCTTGGTCCGCGTGCATCTTAATCTTTGCGAAATTTTTAGTTGGATCTTCTAAGTAAAGAGTCCTAGCCAAACCTGCATGCCCCACTGATCCAATTAGCTCAGATTTAGTGGAAAGGATCTCGTAGTCGTCAATCGCAGCCTGGAGATTAATTGAGTCATCGTCGGTCATTCCATATTCATAAGCATTCGCTCTGAGCAGTCGACAACCCACACCCTCTCCCGAATCAGGTGAAATTCTTATCACTTCAGAGGCTGAATATAGCGCCTGAGCGTAATCATTGTTTACCAAGTAGATTTCCGCTTCTTGAGCGAGGTTACGAATGTCGTTCATGAGTTATCCGTATAATATCTCAACGAAAATCGCATGGTCGCTGCCCACATTGAACTCAGTCGGAGCACCTCTCAGGATCTGCAAAAAAACCTTCTGACTCCTCCGAATCATAGAGCCTATTTCTCTGTCCAGCCGATCATTTGCCGCTCCCGACAACAAAGGGGACGGAGGTATTTAAGCGACAAGTCCTACCTCCCGGTGCGCTCCAATCCTAAAGACGCCAGGGGGGTTGACCCGGCAGTCTTGGGTCTTCCGAATACGAGGCCCAACTGACATGCCCCGATGCACATCACCCAGCGCCGCGTGAATCGCCGCGCGATCTTCATCGACCCCGAGGATCGCCACCACTTCCGCAGGCTACTACGAGACGCCGCCCAGGCGCAGCAGTTAGTTGCCTCCGTCCCCTTTGATCGATCCTGTGGACGACCAAGAACAGGAGGTGCGGAGATTTAATCGCCTTCGCCCCCTTTGGCCGGTACACAGATCATTTCAAACTCTCTTCTTAAACTGTCTTCAAGAGAATCCAAAAATTCGTCTGCTCTGAATCTATCCAACCCAATTAAGTCTTCCCGGATAGCTTGTTCTATTCTACGTGACACCACATCAAGGGACTCACGAAGCGCGCTCTGCAACGACATCCCCATGAGGCGCTCATAGTCCAGGGACACATCCATGGTCGCCACATTGTTGAGAGCTAATCGCTCGCCCTCTACCGAGAAAATTCCTCTCTTTTTATATGAAAACCCTCTTTCAGGATGGAGGGAAGAAGCACTTGCTGGGTAAATAATAATTCCAACAAAAAAAGAATCCAACCCGATACCAAATGACTTGGCGCAGAGGGAAGATCTAACACCTGATCCAACAGCGGAAACAAGGTCCACAAGGCTCGAAGCGGGTTGATAATACTCAAAAGTGAATGCAAAATACATGGCAACCAACTCACTTATATATTCTATTGCCCGGTGGAAGTGACTTGTTATCCATGAAAAAGTTACAAATTTTCACCTTCCCGCACGCGTGGCCCGGGTAAGGCAAGGCCGCATCCGGGACGCCGTCGGCAATGGAAACACGAACCCCGGATGCGCTGTGCTTATCCAGGCTACGGTGGCTGAATGGCAGAGAAAAACTTATTGCAATGAAAATCAACAATCCCAAGCCCTTCCACCTTGGCTCTCTTAGCTAACACCTCCCGCAAACATCGTCTTTGAATTTTTTCCGCATCTCTTGATTCGTGATCATTTGCTATCAACGAGACATTCAATACAAGCATTTTTTTCACTTGCTGATGCTCACCATATACATCTATGGAAAGCTCTTCGTGGAACTCGACCTCATCGCCGATCGAGTCCATCGAGTCGGTGACATCAACGCCCAACACAACTTCCTCGACGCCTCCCCCGAAATCCCGACTTTCAATACTGGCCTTCAAACGATCTTCAAGATCCAAGAGAATCGGAACAACCCATTCCAGTCTTCTTGAGACGCGTATGCCTAACCCGATCCTCATGAGTCACCTGTCAACAGGATCTCCGATTGGTCTTTCGCCACGGACTACAGCCTGTAGCCCGGATAGCTCCAACAGCCGCATGCGGCACCTCTTCGAACAAAGGGCACGGAGGTAATCAAGCGACAAGTCCTACCTCCCGGTGCGCTCCAATCCCAACAGACGCCAACGCATTGACCCGGCAGTCCTGGGCCTTCCGGACACGAGGCCCACCGGACATGCCCGACGCGCTCGGCTGGACCTGCCCGGCATACCGATGCACATCACCCAGCGTGGCGTGAATCGCTGCACGATCTTCATCGACGACGAGGATCGCCACCACTTCCGCAGGCTACTACGGGACGCAGCCCAGGCGCAGCAGGTGGCCGTGCATGCCTTCGTCCTGATTGACAACCATGTCCACCTGCTGCTGACGGGAGAACGTGCAGGTGATGTCTCCCTCGTCATGCGACAGGTCGGACAGTCGTACGTGCAGGCGTTCAATGCCAGGCACGGTCGCAGTGGCCCGCTGTGGCAAGGACGCTTCAAATCCTGCCTCGTCGACAGCGATCGTTACATGTTGACCGTCATCCGATACATCGAGCTCAATCCCGTCCGCGCGGCGATGGTGGCGTCACCCAACGCCTACCGCTGTTCCAGTGTGCACACGCACCTGGGACGAACCCGGGATCCGCTGATCACCCTGCATGCGAGCTATCGGGCCCTGGCCGACACCCCGGAAGGTCGCGCCTCCGCCTACCGGGCATGGTTGCAGGAAGGCATTGATCCCGACGACCTTGCGTCGATCCGACAACATCTGGTGCAGGCCCGTGCACTTGGACATCCGAGATTCCAGCGCATGGTCGCTGAAGCCCTTAACAGACCAGTTACCTGTCGGCCTCGTGGACGACCCAGAACAGGACGTGTGGAGACTTAATTACCTCCGCCTCCTTTAAACTCAATCAACCATGCAATCTTCTTCGACACAAGGCTCAACATAAATCAAGACACTATCAATATCCGCACGCTCCAATCGAGGATCCACTTTATAGATGCTGAAGGGCGCCCTCAGAAAACCCAGACGCCCACGCTTGTTGTTACTTTCGAAATCCTTCGAATACACCGCACGAATATTTACGTTACGATAAAGCATGCCGCTGAACTGATCGCGCTCTGCCTCATCATAAACGCGTATTTCGACCGATCGACTCCTTACGTAGCTTTGGTAATCCTGCTCGCTCGCGTAAAGGGCCAGCAATCCTCCATCCACCACCAGATATCCGGTAATTGAAATCTCTATATTCTCCAAGAACGGATAGAACGCTCCCAATCGTGTAAAATCCGTGAAGCATACAGATTGCCTCGGACTCACTTTTGCACATAGAGCTCGTTCAGCTTCATCGCTGAACTTTTGAAATACACCCTCTTGCGAAGCATTTCTCGTAGCTCTCGCAGATTGAGACGGTTCCGGAGAGTCGCGACTCGGATAGTCGCATCCAAGCAAGATGGACGCAACGAGCAACCCCAAGACCATGTTTCGCCTGGCAGACCGATCAGGGCGTGACCTCGTTTTCTTGTCCATTCTCATATTTATAGATGCCATTTGGGTTTGAAACATCAAAACAGGGGTCAGAGTAGGCTTTCTCCAAGGCGATTGAGAAGGCCGGGCGATTTTCATGAACAGTGGTCAGAGTACTTTTTGTCACCGCGGCAACCGTCCCTTGGGCGGCGACCCGTTCATCGCCGCCAGCTGGGTCCTGCTCCAGCGCGCGGAACCCTTCTCCGGCGGCGGCCCCGGCCGCGGCGACTCAGCTCACCTCAACCCCATAAACTGGAGAAGGCCAACTGCCCCATCCGGGAAAGCATCGGAAGAAACTTGAAACCTTGATGCGCTTCGCTTACGCGAGCTAGCTACGCACCTGCACGGGTCGAGGGAGCGCCTTCAGGCGCCCCGGAGGTGCCCTCAAGCGCTGCGCGCCTGGTTCAGCACCAGCCAGTACAGGCCGACCTGCTTCACCGCCCAGACGAACTGCTGGAAGTCGACGGGTTTCTGGATGTAGCTGTTGGCGCCGAGGGCGTAGCAGCCGTCGATGTCCATGGGTTCGGCACTGGTGGTCATGACCACCACGGGGATGGTGCGGGTGCGGTCGTCCTGGCGGATGGCCTGCAGCACTTCGCGGCCGTCGACCTTGGGCAGGTTGAGGTCGAGCAGGATGATCGAGGGGAGGTCGTGGGGGTCGCGGGCGGCGTGGCTGTCGCGGGCGAACAGGTAGTCGAGGGCTTCGGCGCCGTCGCCGACGACGACGAGGCGGTTGGCGATCTTGGCCTCGTCGAAGGCGAGGCGGGTCAGTTCGACGTCGTCCGGGTTGTCTTCGACCAGCAGTATCACTTTATCCATGGCATGGCGCCCCCCTTCAGGATGGACCGGCCGGCAACTCTATGGAAAGCGTGGTGCCCTGACCGGGTCGGGATTCGGCCTGGAGTCGTCCGCCGTGGCGCATGGCCACGCGCTGGGCGATCGTCAGGCCGAGCCCGTGGCCGCCCCCGTCGTCCTGGCTGTGCAGGCGCTGGAACGGCTCGAACAGTTTATGCACGTATCGCATGTCGAAGCCCGTGCCATTGTCACGGACGTACAGTCGCATCATGCCATCCTCCGGGGAACCGCCGAACTCGATCCGGGGGTCGTCCCGCCCGCGGGTGAACTTCCAGGCATTGCCGAGCAGTTCGTCCAGCAGGACCTTGAGCAGGCGCTCGTCTCCCTGGAGGCTGAGACCGGGCTGGATGTCGACGGTGACCTGGCGCTCGGGCTCGGCGTCCTGCAGTTCGGCGTGGACCCAGTCCGCCAGCAGGCTGAGGTCCACCCGCTGCGGGTTGAGTTCGGCGCGGGTGGCGCGCGACAGGCGTCCGAGCGCGGCCAGCAGTTCGGACATGCGGCGGGCCGAGCTGCTGATGCGTTGCAGGTAGTCGCGTGCGTCGTCGCCGATGTCGTCGCCCAGGGCTTGGCCCAGGCGCTCGGAAAAACTCTGGATGGAGCGCAGCGGCGCGCGCAGGTCGTGGGCCACCGCGTCGGCGAACAGCTGCAGCTGGTGGTTGGAGGCCTCCAGCTCGGCGCTGCGGTGGATCGCGCTGGCCTGCATTTCGTCCTCGTGGGCGATCTGCGCGCCGATGTCGCGCACCTGCACGAGGATGCAGATCGGCTTGCCCTGCTCTCCCCGCAACATCGCGACGTTGACCTGCGCCCACAGCACCGAGCCGTCGCGGCGAAGGTAGCGCTTGCGCGCTTCGAGCAGCAGGCCGGGTTCGCGGATGAGACGCCCGATCAGGTCGCGACTGGATTCGACGTCGTCGGGATGGGTGACCTCGCGGGCGGAGCGGCCGACGAGCCCTTGCGCGGGGTACCCCAGCATGGCGCACAGGGCGGGATTGACTTCCTTCCAGTGGCCCTCGATGTCGCAGATCGCCATGCCGATCCCCGACGCCGCCATGACCAGGCGGAGCGCATCATCGCCTGGCAGGCGGGAGAGCGTGGCGGTAGGGGACATCAGGACCATTCGTGTTGTGTGGGCGATAGTGTAGCGAGCGCGACCGTGATGGGACGGTGCAGGCAATCACCGCCGGATGCCTCACAATGCGCCCCATGGATGTGACCGCGCCCGCTTTCCTGCAGACGTTGCTGACCCAGGTGTCCTGGCAGCAGGTCGCGTTCCTGTTGATCCTGGCCGGCACGCTGTACCTGTTCGTCAGCGAGCGCCTGCGCGTGGACGTCACCGCCATGCTGAGCCTGCTGGCACTGGTGCTCACCGGGATCCTGGATTCCAAGCAGGCGCTGTCGGGCTTCGCGAGCGAACCGGCGATCATCGTTGCGGCGGTGTTCATCATTTCCGGCGGCCTGGCCGCGACCGGCATCACCGAACGCATCGGCCAGTGGATCGGGCGCGTCGGCGGGCACAGCGAAACCCGCGCGATCTCGGTGGTCATGCCGGTGGTGGCGGCGCTGTCGTCGTTCACCCATCACGTGATGGTGACGGCGATGATGCTGCCGATCCTCAGCCGCTTCGCACGGCAGCGGAAGCTGTCGGTGTCGCGCCTGCTGATGCCGATGTCGTTCGCGGCGTCGCTGGGCACCACGCTGACCCTGGTCAGCGCGCCGGCCTTCCTGCTGGCCAACAACCTGATCCAGCGCACCGGCGCGGAAAGCCTGGGGATCTTCTCGATCACGCCCATCGGCATCGCCCTGGTGCTGATCGGGCTGGTCTACATGCTGCTGACCCACTGGCTGCTGCCCAAGCGCGGCGGCGACAGCGGCGACGACGAGTACCTGCGGTTGGACCGCTACCGCACCGAGCTGCTGGTGGTGGAGGGCTCGCGCTGGAGCACGCGGCCGCTGTCGGAGCTGCGCCGTGCCCTGGGCGACAAGTTCGGCCTGGTGGGCTGGATGCGCGACGGCAAGCTGCGCAAGGACCTGAGCGAGAGCAGCCCGATGATCAGCGGCGACGTGCTGCTGGTCGAGGCCTCGGCCGACACCCTGGCCTCATTGCACGACGATCCGGGCCTGGACCTCAATGCGGTCGCGCGGTTCGGCGACACCGTGACCGGCGACGGCGACGCCCAGCTGGTGCAGGCGGTGGTGGCGCCCGGCTCGGAATTCATCGGCCATTCGATCCGCGAACTGGACTTCTCGCGGCGCTTCCATGCGGTGATCGCCGGACTGTGGCGGCGCGACGCGACCATCGCCCCGCGCATCGCCGACGCGCGCCTGCGCGAGGGCGACCTGCTGGTGCTGTGGGGCAAGCCGGCGCGCTTCGCCGAACTGGCCGCGCACCACGGGTTCCTGATGCTGGTGCCCTTCGCCGGCGAGGCCAAGCGCCGGGTCCGCGCGCCGATCGCCTTGATGGTGATGGGCGCGACCATCCTCGCCGCGGCCACCGAATGGCTGCCGGTGCCACTGGCCTTCCTGCTCGGCGCGGTGGCCATGGTCGCCACGCGCTGCGTGGACATCGAACAGGCGTACCGCGAGGTCGACGTGCGCATCTTCGTGATGATCGCCGGCGTGATCCCGCTCGGCATCGCCATGGAGCAGACCGGCACTGCCGCGCTGATGGCGCATGGCATGCTGCAGGTGGTCGCCAACTGGTCGCCGCTGATGATCCTGCTGGTGATGTTCTCCGTCGCCGGCCTGCTCTCGCAGATCCTCTCCGACGCCGCGACGACGGTGCTGCTGGGACCCATCGCGATCTCGCTGGCGCAATCGCTGGGCCTGCCGCCCACGCCCTTCGTGGTCTGCACCGCACTGGGCGCGGTGGTCACCTTCCTGCTGCCGATCGGCCACCACGGCAACCTGCTGATCCTCGGCCCCGGGCAGTACCGTTTCAGCGATTTCATCCGCATCGGCCTGCCGCTGTCGGTCCTGCTGGCCATCACCAGTGCGTGGATCGCCCGCTGGCTGTGGCTGGGCGGCCCCCTCATGCCGGGGGGCTTCGGGGGGATATGAGGTGATTGGTGATTGGTGATTGGTGATTGGCAGGAGCGTTACGGGGGGGCGTACGACCGGCCATGACGTGAGGCTCCGGCTAGCGGATGCAGGCATGCCGGGGTGGTTCAGAACAGCTCGCCCTGCGGGGTCGCCGGGCGCGGGGGCACGAACCGGCTGCGGTCCAGAGGCGGCAGGCGGCCGTAGCCGAGGCGGCGATGGGCCTTGGCGAAGCGTTGGGCGATCAGTTCGGCGAAGGGCCCCTCGCCGCGCATGCGCGTGCCGAAGCCGCTGTCGTAGTCCTTGCCGCCGCGCATCTGCTGGATCAGGCTCATCACGTGCGCCGCGCGCTCGGGGTAATGCAGGTCCAGCCATTCGCGCCACACCTGCTTGAGTTCGTGCGGCAGCCGCAGCAGCACGTGGCCGGCGGCGGCGGCGCCCGCGTCGCGGGCCGCCTCGAGGATCGCTTCGAGTTCGGCGTCGGTGATCATCGGGATCACGGGGGCGACCAGCACGCCCACCGGGACCCCCGCGGCCGTCAGCTCGCGGATGGCCTTCAGCCGTGAGTGGGGCGCGGAGGCGCGCGGCTCCATGCGGGCCGCGAGGCGGTTGTCGAGCGTAGTGACCGACATGTAGACCGTGACCAGCTGGCGGCGGGCGAGCTCGCCCAGGATGTCGATGTCGCGCAGGATCGAGGCGCTCTTGGTCACGAAGCTGACCGGATGGCCGCATTCGGCCAGGACTTCGAGGCAGGCCCGGGTGATGCCGTAGCGGCGCTCGCTCGGCTGGTAGGCGTCGGTATTGATGCCCAGAGCGATCGGCGCGCAGCGGTAGCGCGGCTTCGACAATTCATGGCGCAGGCGTTCGGCGGCGTTGGTCTTGGCGAACAACCGGGTCTCGAAGTCCAGCCCGGGCGAGAGGTCCAGGTAAGCGTGCGAGGGCCGCGCGAAGCAGTACACGCAGCCGTGTTCGCAGCCGCGGTAGGGATTGACCGACTGGCTGAATCCGATGTCCGGGGAGTCGTTGCGGCTGATGATGCTGCGGGCGCGTTCCTCCTGCACCCGGGTCGCCGGGTTGGGCTGGTCGGCCAGGGCCTCGCCCAGCGAACCCCAGCCATCGTCCTCCGGCTCGGCCCGGGTCACGGCGAAACGGCCGTCCACGTAGGAGCCCGCGCCTCGTCCCTTCACGCGACGTGGATTCGGCGAGAGCGCTTTGCGGGCATCATCCATGTCCCAAGACTACGCCGCGCGCGTCGCATGCAACGCGACGACGCGCGGCACGCGTCGTTCGCTCCCCGGAGTCCTTCCCCCCGATGCTTGCCCTCTCCTCGACCTGGACGTCCCTGTTCGAACTCGAACACCTCTCCAGCTACCTGGTGGCGGGCTGGGCGATCTACCTGGTCTGGATCGGCGGCTGGATCATCCTGCAGAAGCGCGAGCCGGTCGCGACCCTGAGCTGGCTGATCGCCCTGGCCGCCCTGCCCTACGTGGGGTTCCTGATCTACTACTTCCTCGGGCCGCAGAAGATCCGCCGCCGGTCCCTCCAGCGCCGGCAGACCCGCGCCAGCCTGCCGGCGCCGCCCGCCGGACTGACGCCCGACCCCGATGCCGTCGAGCTCGCCCGGCTCGGCCAGTCCCTGACCGGCCTGCCCCCCACCACCGCGTCGAAAGTGGAGCTGCTGATCGACGGCGGCGCCAAGTACCAGGCACTGCTGGACGCCGTCGCCGAGGCGCGCGAGCACATCCACCTGGAGTACTACATCTTCCAGCCCGACCACATCGGCACCGCCTTGCGCGACGCGCTGATCGAGCGGGCACGCGCCGGCGTGCAGGTGCGCCTGCTGATCGATGCGGTGGGGTCGGGGAAGTGCAAGCACGCCTTCCTCAAGCCGCTGCTCGAGGCCGGTGCGGAGATGGCGTGGTTCCATCCGATGAAACTCCGTTTCTTCTGGAAGCGTCCCTGGCTGAACCTGCGCAGCCATCGCAAGATCGTGGTGATCGACAGCCGGATCGCGTTCACCGGCGGGATCAACATCACCGACGAGGAAGACGAACGCCGTCGCGACGACGCCTACCGCGACCTGCACATGCGGCTGGAAGGCAACGTGGTGCTGGAACTGCAGCTGGTGTTCATCGAGGACTGGGCCTACGCGACCGGCGAGCCCCCGATCAGCCTGAGCCACCCCAATCGCGTGGTGGGGGGCGTGTCCGCGCAGGTGGTGCCGTCGGGGCCGGATTCGCCCTGGGAAGCGATCCATCGGCTCAACGTCTCGGCCATCCAGGACGCCGGCAAGCGGGTCTGGCTGGTCACGCCCTACTTCGTGCCCGGCGAAGCGGCCCGGATGGCGCTGACCTCGGCCGCGCTCGGCGGTCTCGATGTCCGCCTGCTGGTGCCGAAGATGAGCGACAGCCGGCTGGTCACCTATGCCGCGCGCTCGTACTTCGACGAGCTCCTCGACGCGGGCGTGAAGATCTACGAGTACGGGCCGCGCATGCTCCACACCAAGGCGCTGCTGTGCGACGACGACCTGGTCCTGCTGGGCAGCGCGAACTTCGACAACCGCAGTTTCCGCTTGAACTTCGAGGTCTCGGTCCTATTCCGCGACGAGGACCTGTGCCGGCAGATGGCCGAGCTGATCGAAGGCGAATGCCGGACCGCCGTGCAGGTCGAGCCCGAGCGCAACCGGGCCCTGTGGCGGGTCCGCCTGCCGGAGGCCCTCGCCCGCCTGGTGTCGCCGCTGCTCTGACCCCGACCCGGGCGCGCACGCGTGCCGACCGATGGCGGTTTCCGGGATGACGGCAGGATTTCAGGCGCCGCCCTCGCCGGGTACACTCGGATCACCTTTCCCGCAAGGATTGCCGCCATGATGCCCTGGCTGTTCCTGCTCCTCGCGCTGGCCTCGCTGGCTGCCGCGTTCAAGACCTCCTCGCATGCGCTGCTGGCGGTCTGGCTGTTGCTGTCGCTGGTGTTGTTCGTGGCCTGGATCATGGGCCTGTTGTCGCAGCGCGTCAGCAGCCGCAGCCGCGACATCAGCCACGTCCTGGACCCGGAGGAGCTGCGTCGCATGCGCGAGCAGGCCGAGGCGCGCAAGAACGCGCTCGGCAATGCCGACGGTCCCCGCTGACGGACGGACCCACCGGGCCCTGCCATGACCGTACTGAGCGTCAACGTCAACAAGATCGCGGTGTTGCGCAACTCCCGCGGCGGCGCCGAGCCCGACGTCGTCCGCGCGGCGCGGACCTGCCTGGACGCCGGCGCGCAGGGCATCACCGTGCACCCCCGCCCGGACGCCCGCCACATCCGCGCCGACGACGTCCACGCCCTGGCCGAACTGACGCGCGCGCGCGGGGTGGAATTCAACCTGGAAGGCAACCCCTTCGCCCCACCCCGCCCCGGCTATCCCGGTTTCATCGCGTTGTGCGAGCAGGTGCGGCCCGCCCAGGCCACCCTCGTACCCGACGGCGATGGCCAGCTCACGTCCGACCATGGCTTCGACTTCGACCGCGATGCCGATGCGCTCCGCCCCCTGGTCGCCACGCTGAAGGCCCTGGGGTGTCGCGTCAGCCTGTTCGCCGATGCCCATCTAGACCCGGCCGACTGCAGCATTCCGAGGGCCGCGGATTGCGGTGCGGACCGCGTCGAGCTGTATACCGGCCCCTATGCCGAGGCGTTCGCCGGGGGCAACGCCGACGCGATGCTGCAACGCTTCGCCGCCGCCGCGGAGCGCGCGCAACGTGCGGGCCTGGCCGTCAACGCCGGCCACGACCTCAGCCAGCACAACCTCGGCGCCTTCCTGGCGGGGGTGCCCAACGTGCTCGAAGTGTCGATCGGGCATGCGCTGGTCAGCGAGGCCTTGTACGACGGCCTGGAGGCCACGGTGCAGGCCTACCGGGCCATCGTCGACGGCGCGCGGACAGGGACAGGCTGAGCCCCGCGCGCGGATCGTCCGCTACCGGGGGCGCGTCCGTTCACAGCTGCCGGATCCATTGCCGGATAAGGGTCGTGAGCGCTTCGTGCGCAGTCGCGAGCTGCCCGCCGTGCGTGATCGAGACGATCGCCCGGTCCGGCCCCCGCCATTCGAGCACGCCTGAGGGGTCGTCGATGACCTCTTTCGGCATCTCCCGCTTCTTTGCCCCCATGTGCAGGAGCAGCTGGACCGCCGACGGCGAGCGCAGGTGCATCGTCGCGAAATGCTCGCTCGTGTGGAAACTCGGCGCGTTCCACTTGATCGCCTCGGCGATCGACGGGTCGGCGCCCAGAACAAGGGCGCGCAGGGCGAGGATTTCGGCCTTGCGCGGATGGTCCAGGCCTTCGAGGAATCGCGCGACGGCGCCCCCGGGAACACGATCCGTTGGGGGCATCGCCCTACCCTCCGGCGGGAAACCGGAGGGCAGGTCGCGGCGTCAGCCCTCCCGCCCGGGGATCAGCGGCCGTGGGCGATCTGCCGGACACCGCTGTCCTCGGCGATCGCGAGGGCGTCGGCGAATGCCTGGTAGTCCGCGTCGCCCGCGGCGCTGACGAGCAGCACGCGATCGGGGTCGCTCGCGGCGTTCTGTACCAGGGCGCTGCCCAGCGTGCCGCGATCATGGGCCACGCCGTCGAGCCGGTACTGGCCGTCGGCTTGCGCGACGAGATGCATCGGCGGCGCAGGCGGGCTGCTGGCGTCCTTGTTGGCCTGCGGAAGCTGAGCGTCCAGGGTCCGGCTGACCACCGGCGAGATCACCATGAAGATGATCAGCAACACCAGCATCACGTCGATCAGGGGCGTGATGTTGATCTGCGAGAGCGCGGCTTCGCCGCGGGCGGGCTCGGAGAAAACGGAAGACTGGGAGACGGCCATATACACCTCCTGAGTCGGGCGGCATGCCCAGTTCAGACACTACGCCCGTTCATCCCCGCCGCGCAATCGCCGGCACCGCGCGGCAGGCGCCGCGTGCGGGTTCCCGCACGCGCCGGGCGGGACCCCAGGTTCGCCGGGATGAGGAGAGGCGCGGGCGGCGTGGGCGGGACGCGCGCCTGGCTCACACGCCGGGTGGACGGCGACTGCCCACGCCATGGGGCCCGAGGGGCGCGTTCGTTCGTTGGCCTGGAATGCGCATGGGCGGTGGGCTCGCGTCGCGAGACGTTATCGGCCAGAGCGCCCAAGGCCTGGCGGGTGACCCAATAAAAAACGCCGCCCCGGAGGGCGGCGTCCAATTCTGCTACACGACGGTAAACGTTTCTTGCTACACGACGGTAAACGTATGTCGTGTCCGGCGGGGCTCAGTTGGCCTCGACGAACCCGATTTTCTGCATGTCCGCGTTCTTGGCAGCGGTCAGGACCTTGGCCAGCACGCCGTACGCGGCGTCGCCACTGGCATCGAGCTCCAGCAGGGGCTGGTTGCTCGGATCCTTCTCCACTTCCGCGACCATGCGCTGCTGCAGCTGTGCCAGCGGCACCGGCGAGTCGTTCCAGTACACCGTGCCGGTGGGATCGATCCGCAGCTTGATCGGCGCTGGCGGATCGTTGACCTGCGGCGGCGGGTTGGTGCTCCGCTGCGGCAGGGCAATGTCGACCGGGTAACTGGCGATGGGTGCGGTCACCATGAAGATGATCAGCAGCACCAGCATCACGTCCACGAGGGGCGTGACGTTGATGTCGGCCATTGCGCCACTACCACCACTTGTGAAAGCCATCGGTGGTCTCCCTTAATTGCTACGGTCGCGGATGGTCACGAAGCCAACCTTGCGCATGCCCTGGGCCTGCGCGGTCTTCACGACTTCGTTGACGATCCGGTACTT
>JAUIJO010000257.1 GCA_030431185.1 Gammaproteobacteria bacterium
GCAGGGTCTGCTTGACCGTCTCGATGTAGCGCTCGCGCGCACCGCGCTTCTCGTCCAGCAGGCGCGCGATCTGCTTGTAGGTGTCCGGTTCCAGGTAACGGAACGCCAGGTCCTCCAGCTCCCACTTCAGCTGCCAGATGCCGAGGCGATTGGCCAGGGGGGCATGGATGTCGCGGGTCAGCGTCGCCAGCGCGCGCCGTTCCGCCTCGCGCAGGTCGCCGGCGTGGCGCATGCGCGCCAGTTGCCGGGCCAGCAGGATCGACACCACCCGCAGGTCGCGCACGATCGCCAGCAACAGGCGCCGCAGGCCCTCGCTGCCGGCCCCGCTGGCCTGTTGCGCATGGAGTTCCCGCACCTGCGCCGCCGCCTGCTGGCCTTCCAGCAGGCCGAACACGGCCGGATGGTCTTCCGCGAACGCAGGGCCCAGGGGGTCGGCGAGCCCCGGGTATTGCCGCAGCAGGGTCGCCAGCACGGTGTCCCCGTCGGCACCCAGGCGGGCGAGCGACCCGAGCATGTCGCGCACCACGGGCAAGGGATCGCGCGCGCCCTCGGCCACGCCCGGCGCGTCGACCGCCCGCGACAGCGCCTCCCGCGCGCCCGCGGGAATCACGCTGGCGGCCGGGTCGGCGAGCAGGAGCTTCAGGTCGGTGGCGGGCATTCGGGCGTGGGGGGCGGCAAGGCGGGACAGGTGTCGTCCCGACCGGTGGCGACTACACTAGCGCCAACAGTCTGGAGGAACATCATGATGCGTGCTTTCAACCTTCGCACACTTGCCCTGGCCGGCGTGCTGGCCGCCGTGCCGGTGGCCGTGCCTTCCATCGCGTGGGCGCAGCAGGCGGACCCGCAACAGCCCATCCAGCAGCAGATGAGTGCCGAGGAGTTCAAGGCCGCCGGCCTGGAGAAGCTCGATGCGGACGAGCTGGCCCAGCTGAACCGATGGCTGGGTCGCAAGATCGACGCCGAGACCACGGCCGCTGCGACGGCGGCGGCGGCGGCCGCGAAGAAGAAGGTCGAGGACGACAACCGCGGTTTCCTGAGCTTCGGCTCCACCGAGCCGGTGACGGGCAGGATGACCAGCGAGTTCAAGGGCTTCGGCAAGGGACGCCGGTACACCCTGGACAACGGCCAGGTCTGGGAACAGGTCGACGACGCGACCCTGGTGGGTGCGCGCAACCCCAACCCCAACGTCACCATCAAGCCCAGCCTGGTCGGCAACACCTGGTACATGACCGTCGAGGGCTACAACAAGAACGCCAAGGTCAAGCGCGTCGAATGAGGCCGGCGCCGGGGGCCCGCCCCCGGTCGCCTAGCGCTGGAGCTGCGCGAGGCGCTGCGCGAGCTTCTTCGGCGACACGCCGCCGCGGGCGCCCAGTTCCTGGGCGAACAGCGACACGCGCAGCTCCTCCAGGTCGCGGCCGAAGGCCTGCCACTCCGGGTCCCGGCCCAGGCCGGCCTCGCGCGCGGCGCGCAGGGCGTCGACGAAGGGCTTGAGCTCCAGCATCCGCGCCTGATCGCGGGTCGGGTCGCGCAGCGCGCGCTCGCCGCGCAGGGAAAGGGCCTTGAGATAGCGGGGGTATTCGCGCAGCGTCCCGGCGGGGACATCGCGCAGGAAGCCCGGCGGGGTCAGGGCCGCCAGGTGCGCCCGCATGTCGTCCAGGTTGCCGCTGGCCCAGCCCATCAGCGGTGATTCCAGGTTGGCGCGGACCTCGGCGACCGCCGCGAGGATGGCCTCGGCCTGCTTCAGGCGTTCGACCGCCTCGGGGAACAGGGCCTTGCCGAGCTCGGCAGCGCGCGCGTCGAAGGCGGCGGCGTCGCGGATCGCATCCAGCCCGTCCCGTGCCAGCGCGGCGAACGCGCCGTCGACCAGGTCGTTGCGCAGGCGGTCGCCGTCCTTGAGGCCATCGGTCCGGGGATTGGCGGCTTCGATGGCGGCATACAGCAGCCCGGTCCGCGCCGATACCGGCAACTGTTTGCGTGCCTGCTTCATGCGATCGGCGCTGGCCAGGGCGAGCAGCCGGCGCACGCCCGCCGGATGCGCCGCCTCGGCGACATCGCGCTCGGCGTGCACGCGCAGGGACACGCTGTCGCCCTCGTCGTGCAACGCCGGCCAGGCCGGCACGCCCCCGGCCCCGGGCACCGATACCGGGATGGGCGTGTCCGGGAATGCCGTCATGCCTTCTCGCGCCAGGCCGTCGGCGGCGCGCTCGGCGAATGCGCGCGCGGCCCGTTCGCCGAACTCCCGGCGCAACGCGTCCAGGTCGCGCGATTCGGCCAGCACGCGCTTGCCGTCGCGATCCAGCAGGCGCAGGTTCATCCGCAGGTGCGGTTCCAGCGCCTCGACATCGAAGTCCACCGCCGCCACCGCGGCCCCGGTGAGCTTCTGCAGGAAGCGCGCCAGCGTGCCGGCGAAGCTGTCCCCGCCTTCCGCTCCCGGGTGGGCTTCGTGGAAGGCGCGCGCGAAATCCGGGGCGGGCACGAAGTTGCGCCGCTGGGCCTTGGGCAGCGACTTGATCAGGGCGGCCGCCTTGTCCACGGCGAAGCCCGGTGCCAGCCAGGACAACTGCACCGGATCCAGCGCGTTGAGCAGGTGCAGCGGCACCGCGAGCGTCATGCCGTCGTCGGGCGCCCCCGGTTCGAAGCGGTACTTCACCGCCAGGCGCACGTCGCCCAGCGCGAGGTAGGGCGGGAAGCGGTCGACGTCGGTCCCGTCGCCGATCAGCAGGTCGTCCAGGGTCCACTCCAGCTTGGACTTGCCGGCAGCCGGCAAGCCGCGGTACCAGGCATCGAGTGCCTGCACGTTGTGCACCTCGGGCGGCAGCCGGTCGAGGTACCAGCGCGTCATCCAGTCTTCGTCGACGACGATGCCCGCGCGTCGCTGCTTGGCCTCCTCCTCGCGCGCCTTGGCGAGCGTGGCGATGTTGCGGGCCAGGAAGGCGCTGCGCGTGTTGATCTCGCCGGTGACCAGCGCGTCCCGGGCGAAGATCGCGCGGCTTTCCTCCGGGAACAGCGCGCCGTAATGGATCGGCTTCTTCGGCGCGAGCACCAGCCCGAACAGGCTGACCTGCTCGCTGCCGACCACGCGGCCCTGCGAGCGCGACCAGCGCGGGTCGTGCTGCCGGCGCGCCAGCAGGTGCGGCAACTCGGCGATCACCCAGTCGGGTTCGATGGCGGCGTTGGTCAACGCCCACACCCGCTCGGTGTCGAGGAGGGTGGCCGACAACACCCAGGGCGGGGGCTTCTTCGCCAGCGGCGAGCCGGGGAACAGCTGGAAACGCCGCCCACGCGGCCCCTCGAACAGGCCCTTGTCGTTGCGGTGCGCGACCTGGGTCGGCAGGCCGGCCAGCACCGCGCGATGCAAGGTCACGTAGGCAGCGGCGTCGAAATCGCCCTGCCGCGCCGGTACCTGCCAGCCGAGGTCGGCCGCCATCAGCTTGAGCTGGCGATGCAACTCACGCCATTCGCGCATCCTCAGGAAGCCCAGGAAGTGCTTCTCGCACCACTTGCGCAGCCTGGACTGCGTCAACTCCTCGTGCGCGTCCTGGTAGGCATCCCACAGCTTCAGGATGCCGACGAACTCCGACCGGGGATCGGCGAAGGCGGCATGCGCGGCGTCTGCGGCACCGCGCTGGTCGGCCGGCCGCTCCCGCGGGTCCTGGATGCCCAGGAACGAGGCGATGGCCAGCATTTCGCGCAGGCAGCCCTGCGCGTGGGACGCGATCAGCATCCGCGCCAGCTTGACGTCCACCGGCAGGCGCGCCATCAGCTTGCCGGTCGCGGTCAGCCGGCGCTTGCCGTCGACCGCGCCCAGCTCGGACAGTTGCTGCCAGCCATCGGCGATCGCGCGCGGCTCCGGGGGCTCGAGGAACGGGAAGGACTCGATGTCGCCCAGTCCGAGCGCCAGCATGCGCAGGATCACGCCGGCCAGCGCGGCCCGCAGGATCTCCGGATCGGTATAGGGCGGGCGCGATTCGAA
>JAUIJO010000012.1 GCA_030431185.1 Gammaproteobacteria bacterium
GTCGGCGCTGACGGTGATGACCGGGGCATGCGAAGGCCGCTGGCCCGGGGCGGCGATGTCCGCGTCCCCGGCCGCAGGCTTGTCGCCGCCGCACGCGGAAAGCAACAGCAACAGCGCAAGCGCGGCGCCCGGGAAGCGGGCACGCGGCGTGGACTGAATGGAGCGCGGTTTGCGCAAACGTCCTCCGTACGGATAGGGGCGGCGCGGGATCGCGACACCGTCGGCTGGCACGGTCGTCCGGCCCCGCCGGCGCGTCCGGATCGGTGCCGCACGTTCTCGTCCCCGCAGAAAGTAGGCTATTGTCGCCTGCATCAGCAACTTCCGCCGCATCGCCCCCTACACCCCGTGCCCGAACTGATCACAGACCCCGCCGCACTGCAGGCGCATTTCTCCCCCCGGCCCGCCCGCATCGGCCTGGACACCGAATTCATCCGCGAACGCACCTACTGGCCGCAGCTCGCCCTGGTCCAGATCGCCCTCGAGCGCGAAGGCGGACTCGAGATCCTGCTGGTCGACCCGCTTGCGCCGGGGATCTGCGAGGCATTGGCGCCGCTCCTCGCCGACGAAGCCATCCTCAAGGTGATGCACAGTCCGAGCGAAGACCTCATCGCGTTCCGCCATGCCTGCGACGCCGTGCCGGCCCCCCTGTTCGACACCCAGTTGGCCGCGGCCCTCGCCGGCATCGGCCACGGCCTGGGCTACCAGAAACTGGTCGAGCAGGTCACCGGCGTCGCGCTTGCCAAGGGCGAGACCCGTTCCGACTGGCTGCGTCGCCCCCTGTCGGCCTCGCAGCTGGAATACGCGGCCGACGACGTGCGCCACCTGTTCGAGATCCATGACGTGCTCGATGCCCAGCTCAAGGCGCTCGACCGCGGCGAATGGCTGGTCGAGGACGCCACCCGCACGATCGCCCAGGCCGCCGGCGACGGCGTCGACCGCTGGCCGCACCTGTCGATGCGCAGCGCGCAGTTCCTCGACATCGACGCGCAGCGGCGGCTGGTCCGCCTGCTGCGCTGGCGCGAAGGCCAGGCGCGCCGCAGCGACCGGCCCAAGAGCTGGGTGCTCGACAACGAGCTTGCCGTCACCCTGGCCCGCAACCCGCCCATCGACCTGGCAGGCCTGCAGCGCGAGCTCGACGCCCATCCCAAGGCACCGCGAAAACTGGCCGAAGCGATCTGGAACGCGCTGGACACGCCGCTCGACGACGAAGCCGAACTGCCCGACGCCAGCATCGGCGAACGCCGCGACCGCAACCGCCTCAAGAAGTTGCAGGCCGCGGTCGCCGCGCGCAGCGCCGAACTCGGCCTGCCCGACGGCGTGCTCGCCTCGCGGCGCTGGCTGGAAGCCCTGCTCGACCACGGCACCTGGCCCGACGCCCTCACCGGCTGGCGCCGCGAAGCGCTCGAGCCCAGCCTGGCCCCGCTGCTCGCCGAGTCGCGCTGATACAAGCCACGGCCCGGGCGGGGACGCTCGCCCGCGAAACCCGTCGAGACCCTTCGTGCCGGGGCCGCCCGGCGGGCACCCGCCCGCTTCGCCGGGATGAAGTGCGCGATGCGCGGCCTGGCCGGGGCCTAGCCGGAAGCGGACTGGAGCGTCACCAGTTTGACCTCGAAGGATTCGCACCGGTCGTCCTTGCAGATGCCATTGATCCAGGCCTGGCCATTGCCGAACATGACGCCCTTGTAGTTCACGAACAGATCCTTGTAGTCGGTACCGACGATGGCCTGGCGGATCTCCGGCGTCATGAACTTTCCGTAGGCATCGATGAAGCCTGCCGGGTCCTTGATCGTCCTGTCCTTGCCGTCGACCTGGACACTGATCGGATACTCGACGAGCGCCGCCACCGCGGCGGCATCTTCCGCCGCCACGGCACGCTGCAGCGCCACGATGACCGCCTTGTAGCGCTCGTGGTCACCCAGATTGCTGTCGATCGCTTCGTCCACGGCGGCTTCCGCGCCTGCACGTTCCTCGTCCCCTGGCGGGGCCGACCCGGGACCCGCTGGATCGCTTGCCGGATCTCCAGCCGGGTCCATCGAAGTTTCGTCGACAGCCATCGCTTGCCCCTCGCGTGTCGCAGGCGCTTCGGGCGCGTCTGCCACGGACGCATTGGATGTGTCGGAAACCGTGGAGCCGGCATCCGGCGCGTCCTCGGAAGAACAGGCGCCGAGCAGCAGTGCGATCGAGAAAACGCTCAATATGACTCTCATACAGGTGGCCTCGCATGGACAGACTGGAAAGATCTCCCGCCCGGACGTCGACATGGGTCGGGTTCGCGTCATGCTGTCGAGGGCGACACCCGCGCTGGATCCCATGACGCGTTCGGTTGGGCCCGATCATCCCAGCCTACCCTCGCGGGAATGAATATCCTGCCTTCGGGCGCTACATTCACGGTCGCCAGCCAAACGGCGAAGGAAACGAGGGTCCGCTCCCCGGCCCGCCGTTGGAGATATCCCCTTTCGTGGAAACAGAATGATGCGTTCACATTATCCACTCCGGACCATCGCCATCGCCGAATGGCTGAAGGGAGGTATCGCACTTTCGGCCGGCATGGTTTCCCTGACCGCGGGCCCGAAGGAAGTCCATCAATGGATCTCGTACCTGAGCGCGCGCATCCATACCGGCCACGCCCGGGGGCCTTTCGCGTGGATAGATGCCCACACCGACACGGGAAGCCTCGACATCGTGGCGGCACTGTGCCTGGTATATGCACTGGTGCGCGGCATCGAAGGCTGGGGACTGTGGCACTCGCGCCGATGGGCGGAATGGTTCGGCCTGTTGGGCACGGCGGCGTACCTTCCCCTGGACGTCATCTCCATCGCCCGGCACCCTGGCGCCGGGACCGTCACGCTGCTCGCGATCAATGTCCTGATCGTCGGGGTGTTGGCGCTGCAGTTGCGCAGGCGCGCCAGCGGTTCCGGCGGGAGTTGAGCAGGACCCACGGAGGAGGGAAAGCGGGATATCCGCGAACTGCAACTTCGCTCGTCAAGGGATGCGCGCCAGGCGATGGTCGCAACTCCTCGTGCCTGGACGCCGGCCGGTTCGCCAAGCGGCCAGCGCCACCTGCGGGGCGCGCTTCATCGCCGCCATCGACCCGAGACGCGTCGATTCGACGGGCGGTAGCCGGTGACGCGGCAATCACCCGTTCTCCCGATGCGCCCTCGCCCCGCCCGCCCCGCCCCGGCCCGGCCCGCCTTGCCTTCGACTTGCCGGGCTTGGCGGCACGCGGCGCTGCCGCTACAATCCGGGTTTCGTGGGGCGGTAGCTCAGCTGGGAGAGCGTCGCGTTCGCAATGCGAAGGTCGGGAGTTCGATCCTCCTCCGCTCCACCAGATATCCAGCACGAAAGAGCCCCGGTCCTGCCGGGGCTTTTTCGTATCCATCGCACAGTCCTCGCCGGGACCGTTCGGTCCGGGCATCCGACGTTACGTCCGGCGCGACCTGCCCCTGCCGCTTGCCCCCGCGGGCGGGCGGACCGGTGCCGACGTGTTCTGCCGGGGGGCCATCGCGGCTTCCAGCAGGGGCTTGGCCCAGTCCGGGGTCCGGCGCAGCGCCTTCAGCGTGGTCGGCCATGCCAGGCGACCGGCCTTCATCTCGGCTACTTTCAGGGGATCGGGGATGGCCTCGCCCGGGGCGGCTTCGACGCTGTTGTCGAACACCATCAGGTGCGCGATCCGGGGCATCAGAGCGATGAGGTTGCGCAGCGCGGCGGGATAACGCTCGTGGATCTTCGCTTCCGGAATGTCGTGGCCGCCGGCGGCGACGCGCGCCTTCACCCGGGCGACGTGCAGCGCCGGCGAGGACAGGCCGCAGAACCACATGAGCACGTCGTGCGTGTCCGCGGCGGCCTGGATCGCGGCGGGTACGGTGCGTCCGCCCAGGGTCGTCTCGAACGCATGGTCGCTACCCGTCGCCATCGCCAGGTCGAGGCGGCGCATGCCTTCGCGCCAGGCGATGGCGTTCGCCTCGATGGGATCGCAGCCGCTTTCTTCCACCAGCTCGCGGGCAAAGCTGTCGGGGTTGAACCATGCCATCCCGGCCTGTCGCAGCAGGTGGCCACCGACCGAGCTCTTACCCGCGCCGTTGACGCCGGCCAGCACGAACAGGACCGGCCGGTCGGTCAATGCGTGGCCCCGGCCTTGACCTTGCCGTCGAGTTTGGCGGGCTTGCGCAACACATCGCGCAGGCGCTTGCCGGCGTCGGCGGCCTGCAGCGAGGACAGGCGCTCGTCGAAGCGATGGCGCAGCGCCTCCAGCGCATCGTCCTGGCGGGCATTGGCCTCGCGAAGGGCCTGCATGATGGCTTCGTAGTCGCCGATCGAGAGGATGACGGCCTCGGGTTCGTTGTGGTGGGTGACCACCACCGCACCGTCGCGGCCGACGGCCTTCATGACCCCGCGCCAGCCCAGCTTCTTGACGTCCGAAGCGGGCTTGCGGGGCAGGTCCTGCAGGGGTTCGAAGCGGGGAAGCGCGGCCATGGTCTGCTCCTGTAGCGACGAAGCCATTATACGCTTTTTACCCGTATTGGCCTCATTTACCTTTTTGGCCTTTATTGCCTAGCTGCCACCTTCCCCGCCGGTTGTCGCCGTGTCGGGGCCCGCGCCCGGGGTCGCCTCCGAACCGCTGCCCGTACCGGCGTCGCCGCCCGCTTCCGTCCCCCTGCCCGCACCCTCGGTGGAGCCCACCGCTTCCGAGCCGCCACCCTCAGTGCCACCACCCTCGCTGCCACCACCTTCGCCGCCGCCCTCCGAGCCGCTCGCAGCCTCCTCGCGCCGGGCGGTGCGGTCGCCCCCGGGCACCTCCAGCGGCTGCTCGGCGGGACTGGCGGTACCTGCCCGTTCGATGGCGCTGTCCACCGCGCCACGCCGCTCACGCTCGGCCTCCCGCTGCGCCTGCAGGCGTTCGGTGCGGGCGGCGACGGGATCGGTTTCGGCGGCCGGGTTGATCGAGGCCTCGCGGATACGATCGGCCTGCGAACGCGCGGCCATGCGGTTGAGCGGCAGGTAGTCGCTGCGGAAGTTCAGTTCGACCGATGAGTTGAGCTCCAGGTCGGTGTTCATTTCCTCGGTGGACTGGGAGCGTTGGGTGGAGACATAGCCGATGTTGTTCTCGATCTCGGCGCTCGCGCCCCAGGGCCCGACGCCGAAACTGCCCGCCGCGCGTACCCGGTTCTGCAGGCTGAACTGGCTCCCGCGGTCCTCGTTCGCGGCACTGCGCGTGTCGACGTGGAAGCGCATGGAGGCGTTGATGCGCCCGCTGTCGATGACGATGCGGTTCATGCCCATCATCACCATCGTCGCCAGCATCTGCTGGCGCTGCCGGGCGAGATGGCGCCGTGCCAGTGGCACCAGTTGCTCGGGATTGGATGCCTCCACGGATTCGCCCGGCTCGATGCCCAGCGTGGCGCGAATGGCTTCCTCCCCCGGCATCGAAGCGCCATCGCGCAGGCGCAGGCGCACGTCCGCCGCGTCCCCGGGGTCACTGTCGAAGTCCGGATCGGGCGCCTCGTACTCGATCGCGTCGGGGAAATGGTCGGCCACCCACTGGCGCACCTGCGGCAGCCCGAACTGGGTGCGCTCGAAGCCCTCCGCCGACGCCGAGACGGCATTGAGCAACTGCACGTACTGCTGCATCTGCTGGGTGCTCGAGTCCATCATCGCGCGGAACACGCCATTGATCAGGTCGGTCACGAAGCGTGGAAAGGACACCGCGTTGAGCACGGCCTGGGTGGTGCCCGACACGCGGTCGGCGGCGGCGGCGAAACCCGGCTGGTCCTGCGCCCGGGCAAGCGGCGGCGGCATGACCCTGGAGGGCCCGGGCGCGATGTCGCGTTGCGCCTGGTCTTCCTCGGCGATCAGGTCGGCCGCCAGCGCCGACACCTGGACCATCGACCGGGCCAGGGCGCGTCGTTCCTCTTCCGACAGGTTGCGGTAGTTGGGCGAGCGCTCCAGGACCTCGCGCACGGCACCCCGGATCCAGGGTGCCGGCGTCATGGACGCCCGCCCTGCGAGCCTGGCATCCGATGCGGGTGCGGCGCGGGCGGCAGCCACGGCGGGCATCTCAGGCCTCCACGGGAAGGGCCGCGACCGGTCCGGTCGCGGATGCCGTCTCGCCCCGGGCAACGGCACTGCCGGCCAACCAGCGTTGCGCCGCGCCGATCAGGGCCAGGTCGCCGGGATCGAGCAGCGGCGCGGGTTCGAAGGCATGCGCGGCCAGCCACAGCAGCACCGCCTGCCCCGAGCGGCCCTGGTCGACGTGGCGCTGCACGCGCGAGGCATCGCCTCCCTGCCCTTGCGAGGTGATGGCCAGCAGTTGCCACAGCGACTGCACGCCGAAGGCGGCGTGCAGCATGCGATCGCGGAGGAAGCCCAGCGCAAGGTTGATGGTCTCGACGATCTCGCGCGAGGCCATCGCCGCCATCGGATCGACGCGTTGGGACAGGAATGCGCCCAGGGTGTCGGCGGCGGCCTCGAGCACGACGCGTTCGCGCAGGTCGCCGCCGTCGGCCTGCGCGACGATCGCTTCGCACAGCGCGCTCATTTGCGGTACGAAGGCACGCGGCTCGATCGCGCGCGCGAAGATCGCCGCGCGTTCGCCCGCGGTCAGGCGTTCGCGGCGCGCGCGCCAGAAGTCGTTGAGCTGGCGCGCGACCGGTCCGAGGGGCTGCACGATCGCGCCGCTGGCGAACAGGCCGGCGACCTGCTCGGCGGTCGCCAGCAGGCCGGCGTCCTCCAGCTCGCTGGCGAAGTACAACGGGGCAGCGGCGGCCAGGCGGCTGCGATCCTGCGGCGCCGGCGAGCCCGCCGGCAGGTCGATCGAATCCCACAGCGCGTCGCCGCCGGCCAGCGCCGCCGCGATGACGGCGGACTCGCGGCCCAGGACCGACTGCGCCAGCGACAGGGCGCGCAACAGCCCGTCGTGCTCGTGGCGCGGCGCCAGGCGGAGGTCCGGCGGTGGCGGGGCCAGGCGCATCGTCCGCCGCCTCAGGCGCCCGCGGCCGCCCCGCCGGCGGCCGCGCGGGTGGAAGGCACGTAGTTCGGGTCGATGGGCGTCGAGTTGCCCTGGATCGCCGCGATCATCGCCGGCGAGGCCAGTTTCTCCATCGGGAAATAGTCGGACTTGAAGTTCACGCGCACCTCGCCGGTCAGCTTCGCCTTCATTTCCTGCTTGGACTCGGAGTCCTCGTCCACCGACGACGCCACCGTGGTCATGTGGGTCTGCACGTTGGTGTTGGAGGTCGCCGCGCCGCCCCAGCCGAAATGCGCGCCGGCGACGGTGGTGTTGCGGTTGTAGCTGGTGTCGCGGTCGTGCAGCGACGCGGCGGCGCTGCGCTTGGCTTCGTCGGAGGCGCGGAAGTCGAACACCACCTTGGCATTGATGGCGCCGTCGGTGATGACGATGCGATTGATGCCCAGGATCACCATCGACGACAACAGCTGTTGCCGGCTGTGCGCCATCTGCATGCGCGCCGCCTGCACCAGGCGGCCTTCCTGCTCCGGGTCGCTTAGATCGGTCACCGGCTTGTCGATCTGGATGTCCTGGCTGACCCGCGGCAGGACGTCCTGCGCGTTGTCCTCGTCGACGAGCGCCAGCCGGGGCCCTCCGGCTTCGTCGAAGCCATCGCCCCCGCTGGTGTCGATGCGGAAATCCGCCGGAAAACGATCGACCAGCCAGTCGCGCGCGTTGTTCATCGAAATGTTGTCGGACGCGAACTGGTCGACCGTCTGCGCCACCGACTTGAGCAGTTCGCCGTAGGCGCGCATCTGCTGGATGGAGGCATCGACGATCGCCTGGAACACGTTCTGGATCAGGCCGCCGACGAAGGCGGGGAAATCCACCGAACCGATGTACTTCCGGAAGTTGTCGGCGCCCTGCTCCACCGAGCCGGCCTCGAAGTCGCTGCCGGCGAAGGTGCCGACCTTCTCGGAGGCCTTCCGCTTGGCCGCGTCGACCTCGCCCGCCAGCGCCCGCGACAGGCCCTCTTCGGGGTCCCCATCCTTCGCCAGCACGCCACGGCCCGGGGTCAGCTCCTGCTTGGCCAGGCCGTCGGGGTTGGACATGTAGGAGGCCACCCGCACCATGTTCCTCGCCAGCTCCTGCTGTTCGGCGACCGGCAACTGCCGGAATCCCGGCGAGGACTCCAGCAGGTGCCGCACCTGCGGCCGCACGGCGGCCAGGGTGTCGTCGTCCAGCCACGACGGCCCGTTGCCTGCCGGGCCGCGGATGCCGCTTCGCACGGGTGCGCTCATGGCGTGGTCTCCGTGTCGGGGGACGGGGCCATGCTCAAGGCGTGGCCGGGGCCGGGGCCGGTGCTGCGGCCGGCGCGGGGCTGTCGGCCGGTGCCGCAGGCGCCGAGGCCGGGCGACCGGCCATGGTCTTGACCATGCCCGGCTGCGCATTCATCTGGATGGCCGCGATCGCCTCCGGGTTGGCCATCTTCTCGAGCGGCAGGTAGTCGCTCTTGAAATTGACCTCGACCTGGCCGGCGAGGCTGGCACGCGCCTGCAGCGAGGCGTCGTTCTGCAGCTGCGAGGTGCTCATCATCTTGATGACCGGCTTCTCGGTGTACTTGTAGTCGCCCTTGGCGTACGAGGTGCCCCCCTCGCGCGCGGGGCCTCCACCCCAGCCGGTCCTCACCACGTTGCCGTCCTTGTCGCGGACCGCCGTGCCCTGCTCCCTGCCGCGGTCGTAGGTGCCCTCGCTGCTCTTGGACATGATCACGTTGCCGAGCGCGTCCTTCTCGTGGTCGAACTTGGTGGCGCTATGCCGGTACTTCAGGTTGTCGCGCGCCTGGAAGTCGTACATGACCTTGGCCGAGATGCGACCATCGGTGACCACGATGCGGTTGATGCCGAGCATCACCAGGGTCGCCAGCAGCTGCTGCCGGCCCGTGGCGATCTGGGTACGCGCGGCGGGCACCAGCAGCGCTTCGACCAGTTCGTCGTCGAGCCGGGTCAGCGGCTTCTCGAGGGGCAGCGACTGGTTGAGGCGCTCGATCGCTCGGCGTTCGTCGACGTCGGGACGCAGCACCGCGCGCGGCTCGTTGGCCACCGGTTCGTCGCCGAAGCCTCCGAAGTCGCCCCAATCGCCGCCGCCCCCCATCTGCAGCTGGAAGATGTCCGGGAACTGCTCCACCAGCTGGTCGCGGCCCTGGTTCTGGGTGGTGTTGTCGTCGCGGAACTGGTTCAAGCTCTTGGACACGTCCGCGACGAGCTTGGCGTAGGCCTCCATCTGCTGGATCGAGGAGGTCACGATCGAGTTGAAGACGCCGTCGATGAGGCCGGTGACGAAATCGGGGAAGTTGACCGCGTCCATCAGCGCACCCGCCTGCTGCACGCCGGTCTTCAGCGCGGTGCCGAACTCGGGCTGGTCGCTGGTCGGCAACGGTTCGCCCTCGTCGCCGGCGAGCGCGCGCACCTGCGGACTGCGCTGGCCGGGCGCGAGACGGATGCCATCGGGCTCGGCGAGGTAACTGCCGATCTGGACCAGGCCCTTGGCCAGGGCCTCGCGCTTGTCCGCCGGCAGCTCGGTGAAAGCCTCGGCCTGCTCGAGCATCTGGCGGACCTTGCGACGCACGGTGTCGGTGGTCTCGCGGCTGGCCATCGGCGCGGCGGCGGCCCGGGCCGCGGGGACACTCTGGGGAAAGATGGCGGACATGGCCTTGGCTCCAGTGGTTCGAGGGGGCATTCGCGTCTGCGGGCCGTGGAAATCGGTCCCGCCCCGTCGCATCCACCTGCCCCGGGGCGACGCGGGTCTTGCGTTCACTGCAATGCGCGCGCCTCTTCTATGTGTTCGCGCATCTCAAATTCGATCGGTCGGACGTACAGGCTGATCCGCGCTGGCGAGTGCGGCGTCACCCGGATGCTGAGCACCGAGAAATGGCCCTGCTCGTTGGCTTCCATGCCGAAGGCCTCCAGCCATCGCGACAGCGCGGCGAGTTGCCGGGGACGCTCGGCGAGGCCCAGCTTGAGCAGGTCGAGGAAACGGCCCGGCAGGTCGGGGATCGCCGCCAGCAGGATCTCCAGCTTCATCTCGATGCCTTCGGGCTTGTTGCGCATGCCGATCAGCACGCCGCCGGAGGGCAGCTCGAAGCGCCCGCCCAGCGCCACGCCCACGATCCGCATCAGGCTCGGCAACTGATGACCGATGCCCAGGCGGTTCATCAGCGGCCCGAGCGCAGAGACCGACAGCGCGCCGCGGTGCAGGAAGGTGACCCGCTGGCTGCCCGCCTCGCGGTTGCAGCCGATCGAGGTGAAGATCGGCATCAGGCTGGGCATCTCGTTCATGGCCTGGCGGGTCAGCCGGGCGAGTGGCGGCGCCAGGGCGTCGATCTGGGCCGGCAGGAGCTCGTAATAGATCTTGGTGGCGTAGAGCCCGTCTTCGTCGAAGGCGCTGCCGAACCAGGCGCCATAGCTCATCCAGCCGAGACCGCCGAAGCCTCGCCACTCCTCGCTGCGCGAGTCGAACCAGCGCAGCGCGTCGCGCCCGAAGACCGGGCAGACCAGGCGGCGCATCTCGCGGGTGGCTTCGTCTCGACGCGCCACCGGCGAGGCGCCGGGACCGAGCGGCTCGATGGTGAAGCGCAGGGTGTCGGGTTCGGACTCGGAGAACGACGGCTCGTACGGGACGGCCCCGGGGGTGAGCGCATTGCGGGTGTAGGCGACATCGTCGTCGGGCAGGCTGAAGGTGCGGTCGATCAGCGTGTCCAGGTAGGGCAGCGGATCGCGCGTGCCCAACGCGCGCGCCGCCCGGCTCAGGGAGTCCTTGACGTGGGTCGCCATCGGCCGCTTGCCGTTGGCACTTCGTTGCATGTTCATGGCATGGTTTCCATGGGACGGGGTCCAGTTGTGGAACGCCTTACATCGGTGGCATCGCGCCGTTCAGGCCTTCGCCGATCCCACCGGTCAGGGACTCGAGCGCATCGCGTGCGAAGGCCGGCATCTCGATCGGCTTGCTGGTGATGACCGGCGACTCGACGGGCTGGGCGAACTGCTCGACGTGGTCGTCGTTGACTCCACCGACCGCCAACCACTGCTCGCAGGCCTGCACCAGGTCCCAGTCGTTGGGCTCCACCGTGGGCCGGTCGCTGCCGCGCAGCTGGCGGTTGGTCAGGGCGTTCATGTCGATCACCTCGCCGAACCGTCCACCCAGTCGCTCGTGGTGGTTGGCCAGCCAACGGATGATCACCGCGCCGGCATGCGCCTGGGTCCTGTAGCGGTGCGTGTTGCGCGCGCCGCCGAGGTAGTTCGCGTTGACCTGGTCGACCACCTGCCAGATGTCGCGGGCGCCGAAGGCGGTGCGGATCTCCGGGTCGTTCAACTTCTCCAGGTGCTCGCGGATCATCGACTGCAACTCGGTCGCGGCGAAGTAGGCGATGCCGTAACCGTGCAGGGACAGGTTGGCGGCGAGGTCGCGCCCCGCCTTGCGGACCTGCTCCTGGGAGACCGCGATCGGGATACTGCTGCGCAACATCCGGTCCACGGTGAACTGCCGCGAGAACGATGACACCGCCGACAGGAAGCGGAGCCACAGGTCGTTGAACTCGCGGTTGGGCTGGTTGCCGTTGGGGTCGCCACCCGGTGCGCCGAACATGCGCATGTACAGGTCGCGGCGTTCGCCTTCGGTGATCCGGTCCACCGCCCGCTTGTAGTAGTTGAACAGGTAGTCGCCCGCCTTGCCGCGTCCGAGGGGGAGCAGGCCCGCGCGGAACAGCTCGACGATGCGCTCGACGACCTGCGGCAGGCGCATCTCCTCCAGCATCCAGGAGAAATAGATCGCCTGGACCGCGTGCAGGTTCTCGCGGACGATCTCGACATCCGTGCTCTCGTCCAGGTCGGGCAGTTCGATCGACGTCGAGGACGGGGGCGCCCCCGAGACCACGCCGGTGTCCATGTCGTAGGCGTTCTGGATGCGACTGGCCAGCCAGGCATCGTTCGCGCTGACCTTCTCGTTGGCCAGGCGCCTCACCGCGGCTGCGACGTTGCGGCTGCTGAGGGCGCAGATGGTCTCGCCCGGCGCCGGCTCGAAGCCGGACTGGGTGTCGCGGATGCTCGCGGCAATCGCCGCGTCACTGGCCTCGAGCCTGGCGGCCTGGGCCACCTCCGCGCTCGCCTTGGCCTCGGTCGAGGCAGCCTTGGCCTGTGCGGCCGCCGCATCGGCCGCCTTGGTCGCCAGCGTCAAGGCACGCTTGGCCGCGCTGACCGCCTTCGCATCCCGTGGCCGCGCCGCATCGGCTTCGTCGAGCTCGGCCTGACGCTCCTTGCGGGTGCGTTCGAGGGCCTTGGCGGACTCTCCGGCCGCCTGTGAGGCGCGCTCGGCCTCCCCCGCCCGTGCCAACGCCCCCTGCGCCGCGCTGATCGCGGCGCGCTTGGCCGCGGCAGGGTCGAGCACCTCGATGCGGCTCTGCGGATCGCCGCCCGGCTCGACGCAGCCGACGATGGCCGGATCGACCAGGCCGGCATCGATCTGCGACTGCAGGCTGACTTCATAGCGCTGCCCGAGATGCGCGTATACCGCGTCGAACAGGGCCCGGTGGCGTCGGTACTCGCCCTGGGCACGGCTGATCCGTTCGACGAAGTCGGGCCGTTCGGCGTCGGTATAGCCCTCGATCTGCAGCAGGCCGCAGATCGAGGCGATCTCGCGCTCGTTGGCCTCCAGTGGATCGAGCAGGTTGCCCAGCATGCGCTGGCTGCCCATCAGGCCGTACTCATGGACGAAGGCATTCTGGCGACGCAGCTCGCTCCAGTCCTTCTGCTGGTGGGTCGCGGCGACCTTCGCGTAGAACGTGTCGACCACCGCGTCGCTGGCGAGCTGGCGCCGGATGGCGGCCAGTTCCTCCAGCTGCTTGCTGTTGAGTCCGCCGCTGGTGTCGGCGGTCTTCTCGAGGGTTTCGAGGAATTGCTGGCGGGCACGCAGCTCCTGGCGCTTCTTCAGCTCGCGCTCGCCCAGGTCGACCAGCAGGATACGTTTCATGACTGTTCTCTCTCATCGGGGACGGAGGGGTGGAAGCAGGCGTGTCGCACGGTGCGTGGAATGCGTGCCGCGGGGCCCACCGGCTTGCGGGGTTCACTGGAACTTCGATTGCTCGCCATTGGGGGTCTCCTCGGCAGCGTTGCGGTGGTACGGCCGCGACCCGGGTCGCGACGGGGGAAACGGCCCGGGACGCAGGGCGACCTCGGGACCGGAGGGAGTCGGGATGGCGTCTTCGTCGCGCTCGTCCCGCGGTTGGGCTTCCAGGGCGATGTCCTGGTCGATCCGCCGGTCCAGCAGGCGAAGCGCCGCAAGCGCATCGACCACGCCGCGTCCGCTGCCCTCGACGCCGGCCCGGCCGAAGGGCCTGGCGCTCGCGGCGAGCACGTCGCCGGCGTCATGGCTGTCGAACGGCCATGCGCGGCGCGACGCCCGCGAGGCGAGCAGCGCGCATGCCGCCGCCACGAACGGCGCCGCGAAGCTGGTGCCTGTGGCGCTCTGGTAGCCCTGCAGCCCGCAGGTGGGGATGTCGCGTCCCGGCGCGCACACCGCGACGTGTCGGCCCCGCGTACTGAACCCCAGGGGCTCCAGGCGGCGGTCGACCGCGCCCACTGCGATCACCCCGTCATGGGCCGCCGGATAGAAGCGTTCTTCCTCGCCGGAGTTGCCGCTCGCGGCGACGAGGATCACGCCGCGCGCCAGCGCGTAGCGGATCACTTCCTCGTGCGGGCGGGGCGCATCCGGGAGGAGCGCCGATTCGGGGGTCCCGAAGCTCATGTTGATCACTTTCACGTTGAGGTCGATCAGGCGCTTCATCCCGGCATCGATGTTGTCGAGGGCGCCGACGCCGAAGCGCTTGTTCCCCGGCCCCAACGCGGCGCCGAGCACGCGCACCGGGGTCAGCCCGCACGCGCCCGCGCCGCCACGCGCGATCCCGCGGCCAAGCGCGGACAGGATGCCCGCGCAACCGCTGCCATGGCCGACCTCGTCCTGCGGCTCTTCGCCGCGATGGCGGAAGTCGCCGACCAGGGTCAGGTCGCCGACCTGGTCCGGATCCAGGTCGACGCTGTCGAAGCCGGCGCGCAGGCGTGCCCGCAACTCCTCGTGCTGAAGGGCCACGCCGGTATCCGCGAGGCCCACGACCGTGGCCGGATCGCCGGGCTCGTAGTCCAGTGCCTGCGGCAGGTGGATCAGTTCATGGGCCCATGCCGCGGCGGCGGCATCCAGTCGCGAGGGCGCGTCCGCGTTGCCGTCGGCGGCGAACGGACCGACGCACAGGTGGTCCGCACCGACCCGCTCCACCACCGGGACTTCGGCCAAGGCCTGCAACAGGGCCGGTACGCCCGCGGCATCGCGGACCTCGATGCGCAGCACGCGGGCCACGCCGGTGATCTGCTCCACGTCGTCGAAACGACGTGCGCCTGGCACGGGTCGCTCCGAGCGCCGGCGGCGGGCACTGTGGAGGCGCGTGGCGCGGAAAGCGCCGCCGTGGTGGCGCAGCAGGCGATCGATCACCCCGCCGTCGACGTGCTCGGCCTTGTCCGTCCCGTAGCCGAACACCGCGCGCAGCCCGGGCACGTGCTCGGGCATCTCGCCCAGGCGCACGGTCAGCAGCAGTCGGCCGGGGACGAGCGGGTTCACGGCGCGCTCCATTGGCCCAGCTGGCCTTCGCTCAGTCGCACGCGGGCGACCTCGCCATCGCCGAAATCGACCTCGGCATCGCATCCCATCTGCGTCGCGAGCGGTGCCAGCACGATGCCCCCCTCTCCGGACTCCACCACCGGCACGGACTCGCCGGCGGCGCGCACAAGCGGCAGTCGCCCGCCGCGCAGCGTGGGCGTGCTCATGTGGACCCGGCCCGGACGTGCCTCCGCGCCGCCTTCCACGCGCGTCACCCGGGGGGCCGCGGCCCCCAGCAATGCCTGTTGCAGCCGGTTGACCGGCATCCGCGACAGCCGCGCGATCACGTCGGCGCCGGCGGTCTTCTTGAGTTCGTTGAGCTGGGTGACGGTACGCACGCCGATGCGTTCCAGCCGGCGCTGGTCGCCCTCGCTGATGCGGTCGCCCAGCGCTTCGCGCAGGTTGAAACGGGGATCCTCGGCTTTGTAGTCGACCGCGTTCTCCTCGATCATCGGCTTGGTGATCGTGGTCAGCGCCAGCTTGATCGTGCTGGCCTCCGACTCGCCCGGACCGGCGGGCCGCAGGAAGACGTCCTCGTCGACCATCTGCACGAAGGCGCGCAGGTCCAGCGAGACTTCCTTCACCGCGAAGGTCAAGGGCAGTTTCCCGACGCGCGCCTTGATCGCCATCGACGCCTGCGCCTTGTCCAGTTGCTCGGTCAGCGCCTGTATGAACAGGTCGAACGGTATGCCGCTGTCGCGGACCAGGGGCGGGATCTGCGCGCTCATGGCCGCGGCTCCGGTGTATTCCCGTCCTGCTGCCAGGACAGCCGCAGCCTGGACGGTGCCGCGGTCCAGTCGTCACTGCCCAGGCGGCGTGGCACGTCGGCCAGCAGCACGCATCCGCCATCGCGCAGGACCGCGCGCAGCTCAAGCGGCAAGGTCATTTCGACCCCGGCCAACTGCACGCCGTCCCTGGCCTCCACTGCCAGCAGGCCTTCGTGGAGCTCTTCGAGCAGATGGGACAGGTCGCGCAACATCACGTCGCTCCTTCCGCCGGCGGCGCGGGCGCGGCCGTCGCGGGCACGGGGACCCCGGCCTGTGGCATGGGTGCGGCCGGGCGCATGGCCGGCGAGTGCCTCTGCACCAGGGCGGCCTTGGCCGGTTCGACCATGCGATCGAGGGGCAAGGTCTCGCTGACGAAATTGAGTTTCACCTCGCCGAACAGATCGGCACGCACGTTGGACTCGTTCTGTGCATTCACCGCGACGGTGGACACCATCGTCGAGCTCTGGCCCTCGTAGCTCAGGCTGCCGCGCTCGCCCCAGTTGGCCACGGCCTTGGGGTCGGTGCCGGCGGCGTAGCCCACCTTGGCCGCGTCCTGCGCGGCCGCGCGGAACATGACCTTGCTGGTGATGCTGCCGTCGCGCACCACTACGCGGTTCATGCCCAGCATGACCATCGTCGCCAACAGTTGTTGTCGCTCGCCGCCTACCTTGAGGCGCACCTGCGGCACGATCCGTTCTTCCAGAAGTTCGGTGGTCAGCACTTCGTCCGCGAGCCCGAAGTCGGCCAGCCAGGCCGGCTCGAGTCCATCGCTGCGGGGCATCAGTCGCGGTTCGACGCGTTCGCCGCCGTCGGGCAACAGCAGTTGCACGTCGCCGGGATAGCGGGTGGCCAGCCAGTCGCGCGCCTGGTTGGGGGTGACGTTCTCCTCGGTGAACTGCTCCAGCGTCTTCGCCACGGACGTGACGAGGCTGGAGTAGCTCTCCATCTGGCGGATCGAGGCATCGACGATGGCATCGAACGTGCCATGGACGAGCTGCGCGACGAAGCCAGGGAAATCGATCTCGTTGACCATCGCGCCGGCGCGCCGGGCGATGGTCTCGGTCGCCTGCGGCCGCGGCGTCGTGGACGCGGTCGCCGGTGGCGCAGCGGCGGCCGGCGTGCCCGGACCATCGAGCGCGCGCGCCGCCACCGACCCTTGCGAGGGCGGGAAGATGCGGTTGCCGTTGCCATTTCGTCCGGACACGTCGCGATCCTCAGGCCGTGGCGATCCAGTGGTTCTGCCGTTCATGGCGGCCATCGCCCAGCAGTCTCAACTCGATGCGGGCCAGCGGGCTTCCGGCCTGCAGGCCAACGAAGCGGTAATCGATGCCGACTTTCAGCACCGCCACGCCATCGACGTCCTCGCCCGCCTCGATCCGCGCCATCACGTCGACGCCGTGGTCCAGGCCGAGGGCGTCCGCCGGCGCCTGTCGCAACCGCGCTTCCACCGCATCCAGATCGTCGGCGGAATCGGAGGCGGTCAAGCTCGGGCCTTCGTCGCCTGCCCGCGGCAAGGCCACGGGCGCGATGCGGACTTCGCCGACCGCGCCGCCCGCGGCGCGGAAGCGCAACGCCAGGGGCAAGGGCGTGGCTTCGCCTTCGAGGGCCGGCCAGTCGGCGAGATCCACCTGGACCTCGGTCGCTGCGGCCTCGTCCGCGGCGGCGGGGGCCGCCGGCGCCTTCATGCCTTCCAGCTGCTCCAGCGCCCAGGTGCTGGCGCCCGCACTGCCGCGATGCAGCGCCATGCGCGTTCCGGGCACTCGGCTGGGCTCCATCGGCTCGACCCGTTCGCCGGCCGGGGCGTCCGGCGCTTCGTCTTCCGCCAGGGTCCGCGACGCGGGCGGCCGCGCGAGGCGGATCCCACCTGTCCGTCCCATCGACTGCGCGGTCGCGGCCGCGGCGCCTTCCGGCAGGTACAGCACCCGCCAGTTGCCGTAGTCCGGCTCGGCCATGTTGCCGAATGCGGATGCGAAGTCCTCGAAGGACAGCCAGTCCGCGTAGCCTGCGTTGGGTGGGTTGAAGACGACCGGGTCGGCATCGAAAGCGACCCGGGTGTCCCACGGATTGAGCACCTTGACCTCGGCGGCGGCCGGATCGTCCAGGTCGCCACGGATGCCCGCGACCACGACCGCGTGCGGTGCGCCCACGATCACCACCCACAGCGGGCCGTGCGTCGACAGCCACTGGGCCCATTGCCGGGGGGCATGATAGAGACTGGCGTTGGAGGGCTGCTCGATCACGTCGAAGTGGAAACGTTCGCGTACCGCCTCCAGCAGATCCCATCCGTACGAACTGGCCAGCGAAGCGCCGACCGCGTCCGCCAACTGCTCGGGCGCGAACGACGCGTGCCCCCGGTACGACAGCAGCATCGCCATCGCCGCGGCCCAGCACGCGTTCTTGTCGGGCTGCGGCACGAGTACGACCGGCAGGTCGCTCTCTTCCGCATGCTGCGGCGCGGGCACGGTGGCGTCGCCTTCCGCCAGGGCAAGGCTGTTGCTGCGCCCCTCTATCCAACTGATCTTCGCGGCGGTCAGGCGGCACCCGCGGTTGAGGTCGGGGCTCGCGGACACGCTGCTGATGTGGACCCCCACCACGTAGGCCTTCATTGCCCCGCCGCGGTCGCTCAGGTAGTACACCGGCGAACCGCTCGCGCGCTTGAGGGTCATGATCGGGTAATCGAAGGTACTGTCGCCCGCGCCAAGCGCGGCGATGTAGCCCGCGTGCAGATGCTGCTTGTACCCGTCGATGGCGGCGGTCAGTTCCGGCACCCGGTCCGAGCGCGAGGAATAGCCGCAGACCACGACGCCCTCCGGACGCGATTGACGCAGCTCCTCCAGCGCGTCGAACCAGCGGCCATTGGGCGCGGGGTTGGGCACGTTGTCGATCACCGCCAGGTCGAAGGCCGGATTGCTGCCACGGTAGCTGGCGGGAATCCGCCACTGGCGCCGCGGCACGTTGAACCGGCCGAAGGGTTCGGTCCCGCCACCGCCCTGCCCGTTCTTGCCCGGCACGACATCGACGCTGGCGATGCCGGCGTCGTGCAGGTTGTGGCCGCAGGTCAGGATGCGGCGGGATCCGATGTAGAAACCCGTTCCGCGCCCGAGCACCCGGCCCGAGGCGTTCTTCATCTCCAGCAGGCAGATCGCCGAGTGCGGGAAGATCGTGGTGTTGGGCACGCCCGCGAACCACTCCTCGCGCGCCTGGCTGAAGGCATCGGCCTGGCAGACCAGGGCGCTCGAGGGGTCGGCGGGGTCGTAGAACGGGGTGATGATCTCCTGCGCGGTCGCGTAGGCACCCTGCGAGGTCGCCGCGGGCGACTGCAGCGCCGCCACCGCCTGCGCCACGCATTCCATGTAGCGGTCCCAGTCCCAGATCGAGCTCGGGCAGTCATGGTTGTCGGCGGGCGATATCTCGTGGTGGCCGCGGATGTGCTCGCGGTCGGGGGCGATGCCGTGCTGCCGGCACAGCCAGGCAACGAGGCGCGCAGAGGCTTCATACTGCGCGTCCGTCGGCGGCAGGTCGCGCGGGTTGGAACGGCCGGGCTTGTTGGCGTTGTGCTCGATGCCGATGCTGCGCGAGTTGGCCTGCGACGCGTGGTGCGCCGTGTCGGCGTCGTGCACCATCTGCACGACCTCGCCATCACGGCCGACGATGTAATGGGCGCTGCTGCGGATCGGCTTGCCGGTGCGCTCGTTGACCCTGGCGCCGTTCTGGAACCACGCGATCGTGCCATCGATGCGTGGTCCGCCGGCGGTGATGTGGACGACGATGCGGTCCAGCACGCGATCGCGCCGGCGCCCGCGGGTGAAGTTGCGCGCATGCGCCGCGGCGAAGCGGCTGGCCCCCGGGAAGTCCGGCGCCTCGTCCGACAATGCACGCGCCTGCCAGGCCTGCGCTTCCGGGAGCTCCCGAACAGGTTCATCGACGGTGATGCCGATGGTGTCGGGGTCGACCCCGTCCGCGGTTTCGCCACGGGCGTCCTCCGGCGCATCGGCTTCGAGCGCGAAACTGGTCGCGCGTGCCTCGATCCAGTCGATCTTCGCGGGCGTGATGAAACAGCCCCGGTTCAGGCCGCGATCGACCGGCTCGCCACTCACGTGCACGGCGCAGATCCGGGCCTCGAGCTGGCGCCCGGACCCGGTCACCGTGTAGACCGGCGAGCCGCTCGCGCCCATCAACGAGAGGATCGGGTAGTCGATGGTGTCGGGCGTCGGCGCTTCGCTGACGTAGCCGCCGTGCAGGTGCTGCTTGTCGCCGTCGATGATGACGTCGAGCTGCGGCACCTTGCGCGAACCCGCCGAGTACCCGCAGACGACCACCGGCAGTTCGGTGGAGGGGCTGGCATTGAGGAACCGGAAGAACTGGCCGTGCGGCGCATTGATCGGCACGTTGTCGATGACCGCCAGGTCCTTGTCCCAGTGCCCCGCACCGGTGTAGCCCGGCGCCACGCGCCAGGACGACGCATTGACCGTGGCCTCGCCGAACGGCTTGGCGCCGCGGCCATTGCGCCCCGGGATGATCCGCACGCGCGCCTTGCCATGCAGGTTGTGCGCGCAGGTGAGGATGCGGTTGCGGCCGATGTAGAAACCGGTGCCCTGGTACTGGCGACCATCGGGCGCGGTCATGATCAGCTGGCAGATCGCCGAATGGGGGAACTGCCGGGTGTCGGACACGCCCGAGAACCATTCTTCGCGCGCCTGGCTGAAGGCGTCGCGCGTGCATTGCAGGGCGGTGGCGGGATCGCGCGGGTCGTAGAACGGCGCGATGATCTCCTGCGCCGTCGCCACCGCGCCCGCGCCGCGCAGCGCCTGCGTGGTGGCCGTCGCGCCGGGCTCATGGCAGGTGCGCGTGGTGACCATGTCCATGTAGTAGTCCCAGTCCCAGACTGCGTTCGGGCAGCCGGTGTGGGTGGTGGCGGTATCGGCTTCGGCGTGGCCGAGCACGTGGCTGCGGTCGGCGGGGATGCCGTAGTGATCGCACAGCCAGGTGACCAGCGCGGCGGACGCGCACATCTGCGCCGGGGTCGGCCGCAGCCCGCGGGTGTTCGCCACGTGCTCGATGCCGATGCTGGTGCCGTTGGCGGCGCGCGCGTGCCAAGCCACGTCGTCGTGGCGCACCATCTGCACCACCTCGCCGTCCTGGCCGATGACGTAGTGCGCGCTGACCCGCGCCTGGGGGTTCTGGAACCAGCCGATCGTGCCGTTGATGTTGGCGCCGCCGTCGGTGATGTGTATGACGATGCGTTCGATCCTGCGTCCGCCCGAGGTCGCGCGGAAGTTCCCGCCGTGCGCGGCGACGAAGCGGTCGGCCTGCGGGTACTCCGGCGTGGGCGCGGAGAGCGCGCGCGGGTTGCGCGCCTGGCTGCGCGCGGTCGCCACGTCATCGGGGATGGGCGCCTCGATACCGTGCCGGGCGTCGTCCGCCGCCGTGGTGTCCGCCGCACCGCCGGCGAATGCATGGGCGCTCGGCGGCCGCCAACCCTGGGCCGTGGAGGCCGGCGGCGGGGCGCTACCGTTCGACGCGCCAGCGGCCGTCCCGTTGCGCGGGGAGTTGCCTCCTCCGTCGACGGCCGGCGCCTGCGTCGCCCCGGGGGCACGGCCGCCGTTCGATGCGGGGGCATCCACGGAACCGGCGTCGGCCTGCCGCCAGAGCTCGTCGGAATAGCCGTCACTGTAGGCGGCGGTGTCCGGCGAGGCCGCGCCGCCATTCGCATGGCCATTGGTGGGGGCCGCGCCATCACGGGCCCCTCGCCCATTCGAGGCCGGGGCTGGGGACGGGGCCAGCACATCGCCGCCCCAGACCAGCGCATGGCCGTTGGTCGCGTATCCGTTCGTGCCGAGGGTACGACGCAGGCCACGCTCGGTCAGGCCCGACAGACTGACGTACATCCGGCCGGCATCGGGAGTCTTCACCGAGATCGGATGGCTGCGATCCTTGTCCTGGTAGGTCGCCACGCCGAAGTAGAGCCGGGGCTGTCCGACGAAGCGCGCCACCACCGACGGCGGCACCAGGTACACCGCTTCGCGCCCGCCGACCGCGGTGCGGCCGTTCCCGCCCCCGGCGGCCAACAGGCGGCTGGAGAAGAAGTTCCGGGTCGTGCGGCGGGCGCGGTTCTCCGCCTTGAGCAGGTCCGGATCTGTCGCCAGGCCGATCTCGAACAGCGGCAGGTCGGTGCGGACGGTGAAGCCCAGCACGCTGAAGCGGTCGTCGATCGACGCTCGGTTGGCTCGAATGAGTGCCATGACTGAACTCCTTGGAGGCGTCGCTTACTTCGGGGGAGTGGCAGGGATGCGGGGGCGGGACGCATTCCGGGCGCACGGCGCCGTCGCGTCGTCCAGCGCCACCGCGACGGGCGCGTCGCCGGCATCCTGGATGACGTTCGAGATGCGCTCCCAGAAGCGCTGCTGGGCATCGATGCCG
>JAUIJO010000013.1 GCA_030431185.1 Gammaproteobacteria bacterium
GCGCCGGGGGCGTGAAGGCCCGGGTCGAGGCGCACCTGGACGCCGGCTGCGACGTGGTGCTGGTCTGCCACCCCGAGCTGGTGGAGGACTCGCTGGCCGCCGTGCGCGACCGGCCGCGGGTCCCGCGGCTGCTGTCGGGACTGATCGGGCGCGATGCGCGCGGATGGGATGGCCTGCTGGCCGACAGCCGTTACATTGAAAGCCGCAGGAAGCTGGAGGATATGGGTTGATGAGCAAGCATGATCTCGATTGGGCGTTGCGGAACTCCGACGTCGTGGTCGAACGGGCCGAACTGGAGCGGGCGATGGCGCGGATGGCGGACGAGATCCGTCGCGACTACGACGAGGCTCCGCTGTACCTGACGGTGATGCATGGTGGCCTGCCCTTCGCCGCCCGCCTCGCGATGGAAGTGGGGGCTCGCGGCCTGGACCTGGAATTCGATTACCTGCATGCGACGCGCTACCGCGGCGAGACCCGCGGCAGCGAGCTGGTCTGGAAGCACCGGCCGGCCACGCCGCTGGAGGGGCGTCGCGTGCTGCTCGCCGACGACATCCTGGACGAGGGCCATACCCTCGCCGGGATCATCGAGTGGTGCCGCGCCGAAGGGGCCCGCGACGTGCGCGTCGCGGTGCTGGTGGTGAAGCGGCACGACCGCTGCGTCGAGGGCATCCGTGCCGACTACGTCGGCGTCGACGTGCCCGATCGCTATGTGTTCGGCTACGGCATGGATTTCCATGAGCAGGGGCGCAACCTGCCCGACATCCATGCCTTGAAGGACGACGCATGAGCGGCATCGACCTCGCGGTCATCGGGGGCACCGGCGTCTATTCGCTGGCGCGGCTCGAGGACGTGGAGACGCATGTCGCCGACACCCGTTTCGGCGCCCCCTCGGGCCCGGTGCGCGTGGGGCGGCTCGGTCGCCACCGCGTCGCGTTCCTGGCGCGGCACGGCGAGGGTCATTCGGTGCCCCCGCACCTCGTCAACTACCGCGCCAACCTCGCGGCGCTCCAGGACCTCGGGGCGGAACGCGTGCTGGCGGTGAACACCGTGGGTGGCATCACCGGGCATTTCGGTCCCCGCGTGCTGGCCTGCCCCGACCAGCTGATCGACTACACCTGGGGACGGGTCTCGACGATCTGCGAGGGCGGGCACTGGGCGGCGTCGGGAGGCGAAGTGCTGCACGTCGACTTCGGCCAGCCGTACTCGCCCGGGCTGCGGAGGTCCGTGGTCGCCGCGGCGCTTCGCGCCGGCGTCGACCTGGTCGATGGCGGCTGCTACGGCGCCACGCAGGGTCCCCGCCTGGAGACGCGCGCTGAGATCGCCCGCCTGCATCGCGATGGGTGCGACATCGTCGGCATGACCGGCATGCCCGAAGCCGGACTGGCGCGTGAGCTGGGGCTCGACTATGCCTGCCTGGCGGTGGTGGCCAACTGGGCGGCTGGCGCGGGACCGGATCCCGACGAAGTCATCACCCTGCAGGACGTGCTGGACAACGTGGCGGCCGCATCGGCGGGGCTGGCGGACCTGATAGGCGCGGTCCTGGAGGGCTGAGCGCCCGATGGTTGTCAAGCGCGCGTTCAGTTTGCATACTCGGCCCTGCGTCGGTCGCGCTTGCGCGCCGCCGCGCCCATCGCATCCAGCATGAGGTCATCAAGGACATGCAGTACGGTACCGTGAAGTGGTTCAACGACGCCAAGGGATTTGGCTTCATCTCACCAGAAGATGGCAGCGCGGACGTGTTCGTGCATTTCTCCGCCATCAATGCAAAGGGCTTCCGCAGCCTCCAGGAAGGCCAGCGTGTCAGCTACCAGCTGACCCAGGGACCGAAGGGCGCGCAGGCGTCCGAAGTGGGCATCGCCGGCGAAGCCTGATCCCGCTCCGACATCGATATTCTTGAGGCCCCGCCTGGCGGGGCTTTTTTCTGGGCGATCGCCAGGGGCCGACCGATCGCCGTCCCGGCGGCAACGCTTTCGGCGGACTAGAATCGAGGTCCCTCCAGGATGGAGTCCACCATGGGCGAGTCGCGACCGGACGCCACCCACCACGTCGACAACCAGCCCCCGGAGTTCGCGCCGCGCGACCTGTGGGCGGACGACGCGGCCCTGCGCGAGTCCCTCGGGCGTGAAGGCGCCGCCCGATGGGAGGGCGGCGTGGCGCGTTACGGTGCGCTCGCCGGGAGCGCGTTGTACGCGCTGGGCTTCGACGCCCATCGCGACCGGCCGCGGCTGCGGACGCATGACCGCTTCGGCCATCGCCTCGACGTGGTCGAGTTCCATCCCAACTACCACGCGGTCATGGAGGCGGCGATCGGGTACGGGGTGGCCGGGCTGTCCTGGCGAGACGGGCGCCCCGGGGCCCACGTCGCGCGTGCGGCCCTCAGCTACCTGCATCACCAGGTCGAGCCCGGCAGCAGCTGCCCACTGACGATGACGCACGCGGCGGTGCCCGTCCTGCAGCAGGTGCCCGTGCTCGCCGAATGGGCGGAGAAGGCGGCCGCACCGCATTACGACCCGCGCAATCTCCCCATCAGCGGCAAGTCGGGCGTCACGATCGGCATGGGCATGACCGAGAAGCAGGGCGGCAGCGACGTGCGCAGCAATGCCACGGTGGCCTCGCCCCTGTCGGGCGACGCCTACTCGCTGGTCGGCCACAAGTGGTTCTTCTCCGCGCCGATGTCGGATGGCTTCCTGGTGCTGGCGCAGGCGCCTGGCGGTTTGACCTGTTTCCTGTTGCCGCGCTGGCGACCGGATGGCAGCCGCAACGCGTTCCGGCTGATGCGCTTGAAGGACAAGCTCGGCGACTGGTCGAATGCCTCGTCAGAAGTCGAGTTCGACGGTGCCTGGGCGCACCGGGTCGGCGAGGAGGGACGGGGCGTGCCGACCATCCTGCGGATGGTCATGCTCACGCGCCTGGACTGCATGCTGGGGTCGTCGGCGCAGATGCGGATGGCGCTGGTCCACGCGATCCACCATGCACGGCACCGCCGGGCGTTCGGCAGGCGACTGGTCGATCATGCCCTGATGCAGAACGTGCTCGCCGATCTCGCCATCGAGGCCGAAGCGGCCTTGCTGCTGTCCATGCGCGTGGCCCGGGCCGTCGATGCGTCGACGCGAGATCCCGGCGAAGCCGCGTTCGCCCGCGTGGCCACGGCGATCGGCAAATACTGGATATGCAAGCGTGCGCCGGCCTTCGTCAACGAGGCCCAGGAATGCCTCGGCGGGGCCGGCTACGTCGAGGAATCGATCCTGCCCCGCCTGTACCGGCAAGCCCCGCTGAACTCGATCTGGGAGGGGAGCGGCAACATCCAGTGCCTCGACGTGCTGCGTGCCCTCGGCAAGGAACCCGACTGCCTCGACGCACTCCGGCGCGAGCTGGCCGGGGCGAGCGGCCTGCCCGATGGGTTCCTGTCCGGGCTCGAGTCGCAACTGGCCGGGGCGGGCGAGTCCACCGCGCGCCGCCTGGTGGAGCGGCTGGCACTGGGCCTGCAGGCGGCGGTCATGGGCCAGGCCGGAAGTCCGCTGGCTGGCGACTTCATCGCCAGCCGGCTCGTGGACACCCACGCGCAGACGCTGGGCACGCTGCCTGTCGGGGTCGACCTGGAGGCGGCGATCGAACGTGCACTGCCGGGCTGAGGGCCCCTGCCCGCGCGAACGTCAGCGCCCGCCCAGTCGGGTCGAGTCCTCGGGGCGCAGGCTGCGGGCGCCGGTCACGATCATCCGCACCATCGTCGAGAGCTGGTTGATCAACTCGGGGTCCTTCTCGGGCGGCAGGTCCATCGCGGTGCCACCGACGGCGAATACCAGCCGGGTGATCGCCTTCGCCGCGAGGGCCGGTTCATGCAGGGTGGCATGGTCCAGTCGCGCCAGGCGGATCAGGTCCAGCCGCAGCTCTTCCTCGAAGAACTCGAGCTCACGGTCGACCGCCTGCTTGAAGGCGTCCGAGCCCACCGTGCCTTCGCGCAGCAGGACGTGCAGCAGCTTGTCGTCGGCGCGCAACTGCTCCATGAACGCCTCCACCGAACTGCGGATGACGCTGAGGTTGCCGCCGGCCACGCGCTGGCGGGCCTCGCCGATGATCTGGCGCAGTGAACGTCCGGCTAGGTCGATCAGCGCCACCGCCAGTTCGTCCATGTCGCGGAACTGCCGATAGAAGCTGTTGGGCGCGATGCCGGCCTCGCGGGCGACTTCGCGCAGGCTGAGCGAGGACACGCTGCGGTGCGGTCCCACCAGCTTCAGTGCCGCGGCGAGGATGTCTTCCCGGGAGATCGTCGGCTTGCGGCCGGGGCCATGCTCGTCCGGAAGGGCCGTGGGGGTGGCATTGGCGGGGACGGTGGTCACGGTTCGAGTATGACGAGTCTGAATGGTGGCAGGGCAGGGGGCATCATAGACCCGAAATTAATATACGGTTGTATATACATGCGTCCGCACACTGGTATAGTAGCTCTCATGAACGCTCGCGTCCGTCCGTCCCGTCCTCGCCGCCCCGCTGGTGTCCGCCGTTGGCTGAAGCCCTTCGTCGCGCCGGATGTCTTCGATTTCTGGGCATCCCGGGTCAATCGACTGTGGTCCTGGGAGCGTCCGCTCGCCCAGCTGGTGGAGCGACGCCCCGAGTCCCGCGATGCAGTGACCTTGCTGCTGCGTCCCAATCGCCACTGGAGCGGCTTCAAGCCCGGCCAGCACCTGAACCTGGGGATCGAGGTCGACGGCGCGCGCGTCACGCGCAGCTACAGCCTGTCCCAGCCGCCGCGCGAGGATGGCCTGCTGGCCGTCACCGTCAAGGCCATGCCGGGCGGCAAGGTCAGCCCGCGCCTCTTCGACACCGTCGAGGTGGGGGATATCTTCGAACTCGGTCCGGCCTTCGGCGACATGACACTGCCGCGCGCGCCACGGGGCGCATGGCTGTTCCTGGCCGCCGGCAGCGGGATCACGCCCTTGATGGCGATGGTCCGTGCGCTGGCCGCGGACGGCATGCCGGTACCGCTCACCCTCGTGTACTGGTCGCGCCATCGCGATGAGTTCTGCTTCGTCGAGGAGCTGCGTGCGCTGGCCGCCCGGCATCCAGCCTTCCAGTTGCGCCTGGTCCTGACCGGCGAGGCCGCCGCGGACGCCGATGAATCCGAGGGGCGCATCAGCGACGCGCTGCTGTCCGGCCTGGTCGACGGGCTTGGCGAGCGCCAGGTCATGGCCTGCGGGCCCGGTGGTTTCGTCGAGGCGGCGCAAGCGCTGCTGGCGAACCGGGTGCAGGGCTTCCAGGCCGAGGCGTTCACCCTGCCGGCAGCGCCGGTGGTCGACGAGGGCGAAGTCGCGCTCACCCTGAGCCGAAGCGGGCGCACCCTCATGGTGTCGCGTGGCCAGCCGATCCTGGCGGCCCTCGAAGCGCAAGGCATCAAGCCGGCGTCCGGTTGCCGCATGGGCCTTTGCAACACCTGCGCGTGCGGCCAGTCCTCGGGGAGCGTCCGCCACCTGCCCAGCGGCGCGCTCGTGCACGAACCGTCCCAGGCCCTGAAGCTGTGCATCCACGGCGCGGCCACCGACCTGTCGATCGATCTTTGATGGAGACCTCATCGCGCATGCGAAGCCAGAAGCCCCGGAAGAAGAACCGTCCCCTCACCCCGGCGGAACTCGACGCCTTCGGCGCCGAGCTCGACGGCCTGCGCGCGCGCACGGTCGCCAGCCTTGGCGAGCGCGACGCGCGCTACATCCGCAACGTGGTCAAGGTCGTCCGCTACACCGAAGTCGCCGGTCGCGGCCTGCTGTTCCTCGGCGCCTTCGTCCATGGCGTGCTGGTCCCGGCCTGGATCGCCGGCGTGCTGCTGCTGGCCCTGTCGAAGATCCTCGAGAACATGGAGCTCGGCCACAACGTCATCCACGGCCAATACGACTGGATGGGCGATCCGCAGCTCAACGGCCGCACCTACGAGTGGGACATCGCCGGCACCTCCGAGGCCTGGCGCAAGACGCACAATTTCCGCCACCACACCTACACCAACGTGCGGGGCCTGGACGACGACATCGGCTATGGCCTGCTGCGGATCTTCCCGGAACAGAAGTGGTCGCCGTTCTTCCTGCTGCAACCCATCATCGCGCCGATCTTCGCGCTGTTGTTCGAGTGGGGCGTGGCGATCCAGGATCTCAAGCTGGGCCGGTGGCTGCAGGGCAAGGTGAGCGCGAAGCAGATGTACCGGAAGTTCCGTCCGGTCGGTCGCAAGATGGGTCGCCAGGTCCTCAAGGACTACGTGCTGTTCCCCCTCCTGGCCGGGCCGTTCTTCCTGCCGGTGCTGCTGGGCAACGTGGTGGCCAACCTGATCCGCAATGTCTGGACCTACGTCATCATCTTCTGCGGCCACTTCACCACCGACGTGGAGACGTTCCCGCGCGACGTGATCAAGAACGAGTCCCGCGGCCACTGGTACCTGCGCCAGTTGCGCGGCTCGTCCAACATCTCCGGCGGCTTCCTGATCGACGTGATGTCGGGCAACCTCAGCCACCAGATCGAGCACCATTTCTATCCGGACATCCCGGCGAACCGGTACTCGGGGATGGCGGTCGAGGTGCGCGATATCTGCGAACGCTACGGCCAGCAGTACAACACCGGTTCGCTGCCGCGGCAGTTCGGCCAGGTCACCTGGCGCATCCTGCGCCATGCCTTCCCGAGCCGCCCGCGACGCGCGATGCCGCTGGTGCGACGGGAGTCGGCCGCCTGAATCCGGGGGGATGTGCGACAGGGGAGGGACCCGACGGCCTGGCGATCGCCGGGCCGTTTTTTTTGCGTGGTCTCCCGGCGTCGGGGAGGGCACGCGGGGCCATGCGTGACGGGTCGTGCATGCGCCTGCACGTGGCGACCGGCGGGATCGAGTGCGCGTGCGCTGCGTCCGCTGGACATCCGCTCGAACGCCGGGATCCGGCCGCCGCCGTCCAGGGAATCCCCCAAGCGCAGCCTGGACGAACCCGCCTCGCTTGCATCGGTGGAAGGCCGTCTTCCCCGCGTCCAGACTGGCGTTGCGGTCGCTCTGGTTCGCGGGTCCCGGGCCTCAGTCGAGGAACTGCAGCCTTGCCAGCTCGGCGTACAGTCCACCTTGTGCCAGCAGTTCGGGGTGGGTGCCTTCGGCGACGATCCGGCCCTTGTCCATCACCACGATGCGGTCGGCCTTCAATACCGTGGCCAGCCGATGGGCGATCACCAGGGTCGTGCGGCCTTCCATCAAGGTGTCCAGTGCCTGCTGCACGGCGCGCTCGCTCTGCGCGTCGAGCGCACTCGTGGCCTCGTCCAGCAACAGGATCGGCGCGTCCTTGAGCAGCGCGCGGGCGATCGCGATGCGCTGTTGCTGCCCCCCCGACAAGCGTGCCCCGCGCTCGCCGAGCTGGGTCTCCAGGCCATCGGGCAGTTCATGGATGAATCCGGACGCGTGCGCGGCGCGCAGCGCGGCTTCTATCGCGGCGGTGTCGGCATCCAGGCGCCCATACCGGATGTTCTCGCGCGCGCTGGTCGCGAAGATCGTCGGATGCTGCGGCACCAGCCCGATCGCTTCGCGCAGTTGCGCCGGATCCAGCGACGCGATGTCGATCCCGTCGACGCGTATGTCGCCCCGGTCGGGGTCATGGAAGCGCAGCAACAGGGACAGCACGGTGCTCTTGCCGGCGCCGGAGGGGCCGACCAGCGCGACGGTCTCGCCGGGTTCGACCTTGAGGGTGAAGCCATCGAGTGCGGGCAGGTCCGGACGCGCGGGGTAGTGGAAGGTGACCCGGTCGAAGTCGATCGTGCCTTGCAGGGGGAGCGGTAGCGACGCGGGCCGTGCCGGCGCCTCGATGGCGCTGTCCACGTTCAGGAGTTCGCTGATGCGGCCCATGCCGCCGGCGGCGCGTTGAAGTTCGTTCCAGACTTCCGCCAGCGCGCCGACCGAGCCGCCGCCGATCAGGGCATAGAGCACGAACTGGCCGAGCGTGCCCGGCGTCATCCGATCGGCGACGACATCGTGCGCCCCGGACCACAGCACCAGCGTGATGGCCCCGAACACCAGCGAGATGGCGATCGCGGTCACCCAGGCCTGGGCCTGTATCCGGCGCCGGGCCGTCGCCACCGCGGTGTCGATGGCTTCGCCGAAGCGCCCGCGCTCATACGGTTCGCGCGCATGGGCCTGCACGGTGCGCACGGCACCCAGCGTCTCGTTGGCCAGGGCGTTGGCGTCGGCCACCCGGTCCTGGGCCGACCGGGAGATCTTCTGCAGCCGCCGGCCGCCCAATACGATCGGCAGCACCGCCAGCGGGATTCCGATCAACGCGAAGGCCGCGAGCCGCGGACTGGTCACGAACAGCATGGCGATGCTGCCCAGGAAGGTGACCGAACTGCGCAGGGCGACCGACATGCTGGTGGCGACCACGCCGCGCAACAGCTCCGCGTCCGCGGTCAGGCGGGACACCAGCTCGCCGCTGCGGTTCGCGTCGTGGAATCCAGCGTCGAGACCGACCAGGTGGCCGAACAGTTGCCGGCGCAGGTCGGCGACGACGCGTTCGCCCAGCAGCGACACGAAGAAGAAGCGTGCCGCGGTCGCGAGCGCCAGGGCGATCGCCACCACGAACAGCAGCAGGAAGGCGCGGTCGATCGCGCCGCCGCCGCCGGCAGCGAAACCCTGGTCGATCATCGTGCGGAAAGCCACCGGCAGGCTCAGGGTGGCCGTTGAGGACGCGGCGAGCGCCAGCAGCCACGCGATGAAGAGGCCGCGATGCCTGCGCACGAAGGGCCACAGAGTGCGCAATTGTCCGACGGGTGCCTTTCGCGGAGGGGCGGCGGCCGTGGGAGCAGCCGTCGCCGGCGCGGGGTCAGTCATCGGACTCGGGTTCCTTCAGGCGTACCCGGTCACGGGTGGCGTCGCGAAGACGGGTTTTCAAGGGGGCGAGGGCATCCACCGGCAATCGCAAGCGTATGTGCACGCCATCGGCCGCGAAGCGCTCGTCGAGCTTCTCGGCCGGATGCTGGGCGATCGCGGCATGGATCGCGCCGGTGTCCTCGAACGCGTATGCCAGTTCCAGCGTCGCCATCGCGACCACCGGCAGGCGCGGGGCGGCCCGCAGGCACTCCGCCGCACAGCCGCCGTAGGCCCTCGCGAGCCCGCCGGCGCCGAGTTTGATGCCGCCATACCAGCGGGTGACGACGACGGCCACGCGGTCGAAGCCCTGGCCTTCGATCGCGGCGAGGATGGGGCGCCCCGCGGTACTGGCCGGTTCGCCGTCGTCGTTGAAGCGGTACTGGCCATCGATCCGGTACGCCCAGCAGTTGTGGGTGGCCGCGGGGTCGCCGGCCTCGGCGAAGAAGGCGAGCGCGTCTTCGGCGGTCCGCACAGGCGACGCCTGGGCCAGGAAGCGGCTGTGCTTGACCTCGATGGCGTGCTCGGCGCGCGTGGCGAGTGTGTCGACGCTCATGGAGCCGGGGTGGCGGGCAACCGCAGTGCCTCGAGGTCGTCGGGGACCGCCACATCCGGATGCGCGTCGCGGAAGCGTGCGAGGCTTTCGCGCGCCGCCTGCGTGTCGCCGGCGACCTTGCGCGCACGGATCCGTTGCAACCAGTCCGCCGGCTCGAGGCGCGCGTCCGCCTCGACCGGCAGCGACCGCAGCGCCGGCGCAGGCAGTCCCAGCGGATCACCGGGCTCGGCCAGCACGCCCGGTGCCGCGTCCGCGATGTCCTGCGCGGGAGCCGCGGCCTCTGCCGCACCGGACATGGCGGCAGGGTCGGGCGCGAATGCGGGGGCCGCCCCGACCGGTCGGGGCGCGCGGTCGAGCCGCTCGGCCCGTTCGGGCGTCGCCCGCGCCGCCCGCGTGTAGGTCGCCCGGCGGGAGGCAGTGGCTGGCGTATCGTCCACCGTGGGCGCCCCGGCCTTGGCTTGCATGGCTTCGCTCGCGGCCGCCTGGTGCCTTTCCATCTCGGCGGCACGGGCTTCCTCGACGTCGGCGAGCGCTTCGGCCTCGGCGGCCCGCGACGCATCCTGGCGGGCGCTCGCCGCGGCCGGCACGCCGCGCGCGCGATCAGCTTCGGGAGGCGCCCCGGGGGCCGACGTGCGGGGACTGCGCGCGGTCGGCGCCGGGATCCCGCGCGATGGGGTATCGGGCGCGGCCGGGGCCGGGGCCGCCGGCGTCGGGACGGCATCCGGGGGTGGAGGCGCCACGGAGCGCCCCGGTGCCCGGCTGCCGGGCACGGTCTCCACCATGATCACGTGTTCGGCGGCATCGCCGGCGGGTTCACTGCGGTAAGAGGTTTCCATCGGACGCATCTGCCAGACCACGCCCAGCACGAGGGTCAGGGAGGCGGCGAAGCCCAGGCCGGTGACCAACCCGCCGGCGCCGCCGGAGAGGCCGCGCCATCGGCGGCGAGGGGCGGCGCGGGGCGCGCGCTCGACGGCCTCGCGCGCGGCCGCGAGGATAGACGCATCCATCGCGGGCGAGGGCCCGTCGTGCGGACCCAGGCGCGCCAAGCGCTCGGCAAGGTCCCGCTCCTGGGGCGTCAGTGGTTCGTTGGGATGGCCGTTCATGGGTTCAACCTCGCGCGCAGCTTGTCCATCGCATAGCGAAGCCGCGATTTGACGGTCTCCCGGCCCGCGCCGGTGATCTCGCCGATTTCCTCCAGGCTCAGTTCACGGGTGAGTCTCAGCAGCACGACCTCGCGCTGCTCTTCCGGCAGTTCCTCGATGGCGCGCTGCAGCTGCCGTCGCTGCTCGAATTCCGACAGTTGGCGCTCGGGCGTGTCCGGGTCGGGGATCCGGGCCGTCCGTTCGTCGCCGTCCTCCGGCGCAGAGGGGCGGTGTTTCAGGCTGCGCCAATGATCGTTGAGTCGATTGTGCGCGATCCTGAACAGCCATGTGCTGAATGCGGCGTCCGGCGTCCAGCTGGCGCGCGCGGCGATCACCCGCTGCCAGGTGTCCTGGAAGAACTCGTCGGCCAGGGCGCGGTTGCGCGACTGTTGTACGAGGAAGCGATGCAGGGGCCCCCGGTGGCGGGCGTACAGCAGCTCGAACGCCTTCGCATCGCCGGCGACCCAGGCGCGCATCAGCGATGCGTCATCCGGTTCATTGAGCTTGCATTCGATCCCCGAGTCCATTGCGGCAAGGGTACGTCCGGACGTTGCCGACGGGAAGAAGCTGGTGCATTGTGTATGTCGATCCGGCAGCGGGGGCTGCCCGGAATGGGGGATGGCCAGGTTCATGGATGAGCGAACGCATGCGGGCGCGGTTCGGGGTTGGCTGGTGTGTCCCGTGCGTGCACGGGGCGGATTGGGATCCGGACGACGCGCGACGGGAAAAGGGTGCGGGGGCTCGGAATCGAGGTGATGAACCATTCTGGCGGACCTGACATGGCGGTGACGGAAGGGGCGACCACGACCCCCGACGGCCTCGCGCGAGCGCTTCGCCAGACATTGTTCGGCGACGCGCGCGTGTCGATCTGCTGGGATGCCCCCGATCGCAGCCACGTGCAGGCCGCGGGTGCGCCCCTCGACGACGAAGAGGCGGAGCGCCTGCTCAGTACGCCGGTCGACATGGCCGACCCCAGGCGGATCGGCGTGTCGTGGACCGTCGAGGACGGCACGCGCGCGGCCATCGCCGCGACGCTGGGCGAACCGATGCTGCAGAGCGCCCGGGAAGTCTGGCAGGCGATGGCGAGGCGATGGGTGGATGCCCACCTGGCCACCGAACGCCTGCAGGCGCGCGTGGTTTCGCTGGAGAAGTCCGAACGCCTGCAGCAGGCGCTATACGAGATCGCCGACCTCTCCGGCTCCGACATGGACATGGGCGAGATGCTCCGGCGCATCCACGTCGTGGTCCGCGGACTGATGTACGCCGAGAACCTGTACATCGTCGGCTACGACGACGTGCGCAAGACGATGCGCTTCCTCTACTTCGCCGACAGCCTCGATTCCTACCAGGCCGATCCCGACAACGAGATCCACCTCGCCGACATGTCCAACAGCATGACGATCGCGTTGCTGCGGCAGGACGAGGCGCACTATGGCCCGTCCGAGCAGGTGAGGGGCAAGCTGGGCGTGCCGCGCGACGAGCGCCATGGCCCCGACAGCAAGGACTGGCTCGGCGTGCAGATGCGGCGGGAGGGACGGGTATGCGGCGCGCTCGTGGTGCAGTCCTACGAACAGAGCGACGTCTATGGCGAGGAAGAGCGCGCCCTGCTGCAGTTCGTCGCCCAGCACCTGCTGACCGCCCTCGACCGGCGCCATGCCCGCCAGGAACTCGAGCGACGGGTCGAGGAACGCACCCGCGCGCTGCAGTTGAGCAACCGCGACCTGCAGGCGCAGATCGTCGAGCGCCAGCGCTCGGAACGCCTGCAGCGGGCGCTGTTCCGCATCGCCGAACTCTCGATCACCTCCGAGACGCTCGAACGCTTCTACGCCCAGACCCACGACGTGGTGGGGGAACTGCTCGACGCGCGCAACTTCTACATCGCCATCTTCGATGAAGACACCGGGATGCTGCACTTCCCGTATACCGTCGACGAGCGGGACATGGAGCGCAAGAGCCGCATGCTGGGCAAGGGGCTGACGGAGTACGTCATCCGCGGCGGCCAGCCCCTCCTCGCCGACAACCTGGACATCGCGGGGCTCCACAGCAGCGGCGAGGCCGTGCTGCACGGCGCCCTGCCGCAATGCTGGCTCGGCGTCCCGTTGATACACGAAGAAAGCGTGGTGGGCGTCATCGTCGTGCAGAGCTACTCCTCGGCGGTCAACTTCACCGAGCGCGACCAGGCCTTGCTGACCTTCGTGGCGCACCACATCAGCAATGGGCTGGCCCGCAAGCGCGCCCAGGACCGGCTGGTGGCCGCGCACGCGGAACTGGAACAGCGCGTCGAGGCCCGCACGCACGAGCTCGCGCAGGCCAACGCCGACCTGCTCGAGCAGATCGGCGAACGCCTCCGCGCCGAACAGCGCCTGACATACCAGGCCCGCCACGATGCCCTGACGGGGCTGCCCAACCGCAGCCAGCTGCTGGAGCGGCTGGGCATGGCGATCAGCCGCGCGCGGCAGGCGCCCGCCTCGTTGTTCGCGGTCCTGTTCCTGGACCTGGACCGCTTCAAGCTGGTCAACGACAGCGCCGGCCATTCGGCGGGCGACGACCTGCTGGTCGAGGCGGGGCGCCGCATCGTCGCGGCGGTGCGCGACGACGACATGGTCGCGCGCCTGGGCGGGGACGAGTTCGCGGTCCTGGTCGAAGGCGTGGAGACGGCCGCCACGGTCGAGCAGCTGGCGGGGCGGATCCTCGGCGAACTCAGTTCGCCATGCTGGGTCGCCGGCCGGGAAGTGTTCCCGTCCGCCAGCATCGGCATCGCCTACTGGAACCCGCGCTATCGCAACGGCGCCGACCTGCTGCGCGACGCGGACGCGGCGATGTACCGGGCCAAGGCGACCGGGCGCGAACGCTGGGCGGTGTTCGACGAGGCGATGCGCGACGAAGCGGTGCGGATCCTCGACCTGGAAGCCGACTTGAGGCGCGCGATCAATGGCGAGGGCTTCGTTGCGTTCTACCAGCCGATCGTGTCGCTGGACGGCGGCGAGGTGGTGGGACACGAAGCGCTGCTGCGCTGGCGCCATGAACGGCGGGGACTGCTGGCGCCCGGCGAGTTCATCGGGCTGGGCGAGGACAGCGGGCTGATCGAGGAGGTGGACTGGATCCTGTACCGCCAGGTGCTCAGGCAGCTCGCGGTCGCACCCGGCGACAGCTACGTGTCCATCAACGTTTCGCCGCGTCATTTCCGCGGCAACGATTTCGCCGAGCGCCTGCTGCGCCTGATCGACAAGGAAAAAGCCGACCCGGCCCGCCTGCGCATCGAGATCACCGAGGTGGCCCTGCTCGACGACGCCCGCCATGCCATCCAGATGCTCGACCAGTTGCGTGCGCACGGGGTGCTGGCGCAGCTCGACGACTTCGGGACCGGGTTCTCGGCGCTCTCCTACCTGCACCGGTTCCCGATCGAATGCCTCAAGATCGATCGCAGCTTCGTGTCCGGCCTGGATACCGATGCAGAGCGCGAGAGCGTTGCCGTGGTCCGCGCGATCCAGGCCCTGGCCGGCACGCTGGGCATCTACACCATCGGCGAAGGCATCGAGACACCCGAGCAGAGCCGCGTGCTGGCCGAGCTGGGTTGCGAGCGCGGGCAGGGCTACCTGTATGGCCGCCCGGCCGAAGTGCCGGTGTACCGGCCCCTGGTCTGAAGGAACCGCGCACCCTCCTTGGGCGCGCGGCCTGCGTCCCGGGAACTGCCTACTCGCTCACCCCGGGCGTGTCCGCCGCGCCGCCGGGCGCCACCATCGATCGGGCGGTTTCCGCCATCGCGATGAAAGCGCCGCGCTGTCCCGACGGGTCGTCGCCGCGGGCCCCGCGCGCCGTCGCCAGCATCGGCGCCCAGCCCCATCCATCGAACCGGGTGCCACCCCGCAGCAGGTCGGCGAAGCCGGCGACCGAGGCTGCGAATCGCATGGACGCACTGGCGGTGGGGGTGGCCTGCGACGCCAGGATCGGGGTTTCGATCAGTTCGCTGGCCTCTTCGGCGGGACGCTTGTAGCGCAGGCGGAGGTGGGCGACTTCGTTGCCCAGTTGCGCGCTGGGCGGCGACTTGTCGCCATAACGGAGCGCCGGCAGGCGCTCCACGCCCGAGCCGACCGGGGTGATCTCGTACAGCGCCGTGACTTCATGGCCGGCGCCGATGTCGCCGGCGTCGACCGCGTCGTTGTCGAAGTCCTCGCGGGCCAGCACGCGGTTCTCGTAGCCGACCAGGCGGTATTCGGCGACACGGGCGGGGTTGAACTCCACCTGGATCTTGACGTCGCGCGCGATGGTCATCAGCGTCGAGCCCATCTCCTCCACCAGCACCCTGCGCGCCTCGTGCACGCTGTCGATGTAGGCGTGGTTGCCGTCGCCCACGTCGGCCAGGCGTTCGGCCATGGCATCGTTGTAGTTGCCCCGGCCGAACCCCAGCGTGCTGAGCGCGATGCCGCCGTGGCGCTGGTCGCCGACCAGGGTCTCCAGTGCGTCGCGGTCGACGGTGCCGACGTTGAAGTCGCCGTCGGTGGCGAGGATCACGCGGTTGACCCCATCCTTGACGAAGCCCTGCCGGGCCATCGCGTAGGCCAGCTGGATGCCCTCGCCACCGTTGGTGCTGCCGCCGGCGGACAGCTCGCCCAGCGCCGCGAGGATCTCGCCCTGGCGGTCACCCGGGGTCGGCGGCAGCACCAGTCCGGCAGAACCCGCGTAGACCACGATCGACACCCGGTCCTGCGGGCGCAGCTGGCGCGTGAGCATGGAGAAGGCGCGCTTGAGCAGGGGCAGTTTGTCGGGCGCGTTCATCGACCCGGAGGTGTCGATCAAGAACACGAGGTTGGCGGGCGGCAGGCTCGCCTTCGGCACGTCGTAGCCCTTGATGCCGATCATCAGCAACTGGCGCTTGGCGTTCCAGGGTGCCGGCGCCAGCTCCGTGCTGACGCGGAACGGCACGTCCTGGCTGGCAGGTGCCGGGTGCCCGTAGTCGAAGTAGTTGAGGAACTCCTCCGCGCGCACCGCATCGGCCGGCGGTCGCATGCCGTCGGCCAGCATGGCGCGCACGTTGGTGTAGCTGCCGGTGTCGACATCGATCGAGAAGGTGGAGACCGGTGTTTCCAAGGTGCGATGGACCGGATTGTCCTCGAGCTCGGCATAGGTTTCGGTGTTGGCGACAGGCGCGCCCGGCCAGGGACCCGTGGCGGACGGCGCCGCCCATCCCGCCGGGGGCGGCGGCGGGGCCATCATCGGCGCGGCCATGCGCGCGGCGGTGACCTGTACCCGCGAGAGGCTGTCGCGTTCGCTCTTTGCGGCGTAAGCGTCCGCCATGGCCTGCTGTTCGGCCATGGAAGGCGCCTGTTCCTGCACCTTCCGGGCGCAAGCACCCAGGAGGCAGAAGGCGGCGACGCCGATGGCCAATGCGCTGTGACGGAACATGCGATTCATGGAGGTCTCCCGGGCGGTGGTTGCGTTGTGGTGATCAGTCGAACGCACGGCGCGGGGGAGTGGGGTTGCCGTCGGGTGGAAAAAAGAAGACCCGGGCCAACCCCGCCGATGCTCAGCGATATCCTGCCAGAACGTCCTTGATGCGCGGGAGGTAGCCGGTGCCGAATAGATTGAGGTGGTTGAGCAGGGGATAGAGGTTGAGCAGGGGTGCCCGCGCGCGCCAGTCCGCGCCGATGCCGGCCGCGTGCTGGTAGGCATCGAAGAAGCGGCGTGGGGGCGCGCCGAACAGGACGAGCATGGCGAGGTCGGTTTCAGCCCAGCCGCGATGCACGGCGCCGCCGTCGATCAGGGCGAGCTCGCCATCCGCGCACGCGTGCAGGTTGCCGGTCCACAGATCGCCGTGCACGGGCACCGGCGCTGTCCGCGGCAGAAGTGCCGGTAACCGGTCGCAGAGGGATTCGATCGCGCTCAGTTCGTGGGCCGGCAAGCGGCCACTGGCATGCGCGCGCCGCGCCTGCGGCAACAGGCGCCGCTCCGCGAAGAAGCGGTGGCCATCGGTGTCGGGCGTGTTGTCCTGGACACTGTCGCCGCACCAGCCGGGATGGGCGCTACCGAAGCGCACGGCGGGGCGTGAGTGCAGCGTCGCCAGCGCGGTGCCGGCGCGCTCCCATTGCGCGGCAGAGGGCGTGCCGCGACCCAGGTCTTCCAGGACGATGCCGTGTCCGGTGACCGCCCAGACCCGGGGCACGCGCAGGGTCCGCGTGGCGGCTAGGGCTTCGAGACCCCTGGCCTCGGCCTGGAAGAAGTCCCCGGGCGCATCGAGCCGACGCTTGAGTACCAGGTCCATGCCGTCGCGATGGACCCGAGACACCCCGTCGCGGGCCGATGCCAGCAGTGCCTCCAGGCCGGGACCGGGCATGCGGGGGGTCCGCGTCCGATGCCGCGGTCAGCCGCGGATGACCAGGAGGCGCGGCTCGGTCATGTCCTCCATCGCGTAGCGGATGCCTTCGCGTCCCAGGCCGGAATCCTTGACGCCGCCGTAGGGCATGTTGTCCACGCGGAAGCTCGGGACGTCGCCGACCACGACGCCGCCGACCTCGAGCCGGTCCCAGGCGCGCAAGGCGTGGTCGAGGCGGGCGGTGAACACGCCGGCCTGCAGGCCGAAGTCGCTGTCGTTGACCTCGGCGAGCGCCGCATCGAAATCCTCGAACGGCTCGATGAAGGCGACCGGGCCGAAGACTTCGCCGCGATAGAGCCGGCAGTCGTGCGGGACCTTCTCCAGCAGCGCGGCGGGCATCATGTTGCCTTCGCGGGTGCCGCCGGCCAGGCGTTTTGCGCCCCCCTTGCGGGCTTCGGCGATCCAGTCTTCGATGCGCTCGGCGGCGGCTTCGCTGATCACCGGTCCGATGAAGGTGGATTCGTCCCGCGGGTCGCCCATCCGCAGTTTCGCAACGGCGGCCTTGAGCTTCTTGCGCAGCTTGTCGTGCAGGTCCGCATGGACGTAGATGCGCTGCACGCTGATGCAGCTCTGGCCGCTCTGGTAATAGGCGCCGAACACCAGCCGTTCGACCACGTGGTCGAGGCTGGCGCCGGGGTCCGCGTCGACGATGCAGGCCGCGTTGCCGCCCAGCTCCAGGGTGACCTTCTTCTTGCCCGCACGCGCCTTGAGGTCCCAGCCGACCAGGCCGCCGGTGAAACTCATCAGGGCGATGCGTTCGTCCTCGACCAGCAGGGCGGCATCCTCGTTGGAGCAGGGCATGACCGAGAACGCGCCCTTGGGCAGGTCGGTCTCGGCCAGCACCTCGGCGATGATCAGCGCACCCAGCGGCGTGTCAGCCGCGGGCTTGAGGATGAAGGGGCAGCCCGCGGCGATCGCCGGCGCGACCTTGTGGGCGACCAGGTTGAGCGGGAAGTTGAACGGGGTGATGAAGCTGCACACGCCGATCGGCACCCGCTTGACCATGCCGCGGTAGCCGCGCGTGCGCTTGGAGATGCCCAGCTCCAGCACTTCGCCGCCGATGCGGGTGGACTCGTCGGCGGCGATGCGGAAGGTGTCGATCAGGCGGGTGACCTCGCCGCGGGCATCCTTGATCGGCTTGCCGGCCTCGATGCACAGCGCCAGCGCCAGCTCTTCGCTGCGCTCGGTGAAGCGCCGTACGCAATGCTCGAGTACGGCGCGCCGTGCATCGGGCGGGAAGGCGGCCATGGGTCCGCGTGCCTTGTCCGCCGCGACGATCGCCTTGCGGACCGCCGCGGCATCGGCGAAGGCCACGCGTGCCGCACGTTTGCCGCTGTACTTGTCCAGCACCTCCAGTTCGGTGTTGGCGCTGACGGGACGATTGGCGAGATAGTAGGGGAAGCGCTTCTTCAAACCAGGACCTCCGGAGCCGGGTGACTGGGCGAGACTATCGCAGGCCCCGTCGCGATGGCGTGGAACATGCGACAGCGCGGCCAGCCCAGGCCTGCCGGGGGGCATCCGGCGCAGAGTCTGCCGTCAGGTCGGGAATGGGGAATGGGGAATGGCGAGCGGGAGTCAGGGAGCCGAGGCCCGGTCGTTGAGTTTCCTGCTTGTCATCCCAGCGAAAGCTGGGATCCAGCTTCTCGACAGGATTCTGGAGGCGCGATGCCCACCGAAGGCCCAGACGAGCGAGCGCCAGGCTCCGGGTCCCACCTTCAAGCGCAGCGTGCCGTCGACCCGACGCGCATCCGGCGCATCGCCGGGCGCCGCATCCAGTCCGCGGAGCGCGGGTAAGCGACGCGCACCCGGGGCCGCCTGCCAGGTAAATGGCATAGCAGGATGGGTCGAGCGAAGCGATACCCGTCGCCTCGCAGTGGCGACGCGGACCTGGGTGATCTGAATCCAGCTTCGCGGGCACTTCAGGACAGTGCGAAAGCGGGGAGGCTTCGAGTCGGGACGCGCCGGCTAGCGCCCCGGCTCGACGCGAAGTCGCAGCTCACCATCGACCAGGCGTGCATCGAGGGTGTCGCCGGGACGTGCGTCCAGGGCGCTGCGCACGATGCGGCCGTCTTCGTGGCGCAGGATGGCGTAACCGCGCGCCACGGTGGCCAGGGGGCTCACCGCCTCCAGCGAACGCGCCAGTCCGCGCAGGCGCAGGCCGTCCTGCGCCAGGCGGCGCGCGATGCAGGCCTGCGGACGTCGGGACACGGCCTGCAGGCGCTCGCGCAGGCGTTCGATACGGCGCTGCGGGTGGGCCGACCGCAGTACGGCCGCGGCCTGGCGCAGGCTCGCGCGCTCGCGTTCCATGCGCTGGCGCCACGCCGCCTGCAGGCGGCGGAGTGCGTCGGCCTGGCGTTGGCGCAGCGCCTCGAGCCGCGCCTGCGGACGCAGGGCGTTGAGCCTGAGCGCGGCGCGGTCGCTGCGTTGCATCGCGTTCCGGAGCTGCTGCGCCTGCTGGCGTTGCATGCGCGTGGCGAGGACGCGCAGCCGTTGCCGCAGGTCGTCCTGGCTGGGAACCAGCAGCTCGGCGGCGACCGAGGGGGTCGGGGCGCGCAGGTCGGCGGCGAAATCGCAGAGGCTGAAGTCGACCTCGTGCCCCACCGCGCAGACCACGGGCACCTCGCAGGCGGCGACGGCACGCGCCAGGCCCTCGTCGTTGAAGGCCCACAAGTCTTCCAGCGATCCCCCGCCGCGGGTCAACAGAAGCACGTCGTAGCGTCCGGAAGCGGCGGCGCTCCGCAGCATCGCCGTGATCTGCGGCGCAGCCCCGTCGCCCTGCACCGGCACCGGCAGGATCTCCGGCTCGGCGAGGGGAAAGCGCCGAGCCAGCACGCTGAGCACGTCGCGCACGGCGGCGCCGGTCGACGAGGTGATGATGCCGATGCGACGGGCGAAGCGGGGCAGGGGACGCTTGCGCGCCTCGTCGAACAGGCCTTCGGCCTCGAGCCGCGCCTTCATCTCGTCGAAGGCCCGCCGCAGCGCGCCTTCGCCGGCCTCTTCCATGTGGTCGAGCACCATCTGGTACTCGCCGCGCGCTTCGTACAAGGTCAGCCGGCCGCGCACGCGCACGTGCAGGCCCTCGCGCGGCTTGAACTTCAGCAGGCCCGCCTTGGGCCGGAACATCGCGCAGCGGACCTGCGCCCGCGCGTCCTTCAGGGTCAGGTACAGGTGGCCGGAGGCCGGGCGCGCCACGTTGCCGAGCTCGCCCTCCACCCAGACCAGGGGGAAGCTGTCCTCGATCAGGTTGCGGGCCAGTGCGTTCAGCTGGCTCGGGGTGAGGGTGTCGGGCGTCGGCATGGGAGGGGAACCCTACACCGCGGCGCTGCCATCGGCCAGCGGCACGACGCGCCCGGGCCCGGCTACCATGCCGGCATCGAACGGGAACGGGGAGCGGCATGCACGACACACCAGCGCGATATGCCCGGGGCGCGCATGCACTCCCGCTGGCGCTCCTGTTGCTTGCGGGACTCTCTGCCTGCGGTCGAGAAGGCGACGCCAATCCCGACGCCAGTGTCGACGCCAGTGCCGACGCCAATCGTGCCGCGAGCGCGCCGGAGGCCACGGCGGCCTTCGGCCATGTCGAAACGCTGGCCCTGCCGGCGGGCCCCGTGGCGTCGCAGCCGGACCTGGTGGCCACCCCCGACGGCGGTTGGCTGCTTGCGTGGATCGAGCCCGGCATGGCCGACGGGAGCGCCGGCGAGGCTCCCGGCCACCGCCTGATGTTCAGTCGCGCCACCGGGGGCGCGCGCCACTGGTCGGCCCCACGCGCGATCGCGCGCGGCGACGACTGGTTCCTCAATTGGGCCGACACGCCGCACGTTCAGGCCTTGCCGGACGGGTCGCTGTGGGCGCACTGGCTGCGCAGCGCGGGCCCGGGTCGCATGGACTACGGCATCGACCTGGTGCGTTCGGGCGATGGCGGCGAGACCTGGTCCGCGCCCAGTCGGGTGAACCTCGCCGATTCGGCGGGCGACCACGGCTTCGTGAGCTTCTGGCCGCAGGACCGCGACCGGCTCGGCATCGCCTGGCTGGACAGCCGCCAGAAGGCGGCGGCCATCGCCGCTGGCGAGGTCGGAGCCGGCGACGATCCGCACCATGGCGGGGGCGCCCCGATGATGCTGCGGGCGGCGGTGTTCGACGCGGCCGGCGAGCGCAGCGCGGAGTGGCCGCTGGACGTGTCCACCTGCGATTGCTGCACGACCGCGGCGGCGATCACCGCGCGCGGCCCCGTCGTGGTCTATCGCGGCCGCACCGCCGGCGAGATCCGCGACACGCGCCTGGTCCGTTTCGAGGACGGCGCCTGGACCGCACCGCGCGACGTGCATGCCGATGGCTGGATGATGCCCGGCTGCCCGGTCAACGGCCCGGTCGTGGCCGCACGCCGGTCGCGGGTCTGGGTCGCGTGGTTCACCCAGGCCGATGGACCGCCCGAACTGCGCATCGCGCGGTCCGACGATGCCGGCGACAGCTTCGGCGCGCCGCTGACCGTGGCCAAGGGTGAACACGTACTCGGACGCGCCACGCTGGCCCTGGCCGGCGACGGGATCCTGGTCGCCTGGCTGGAGGAGACCGACGCGCAGCGCCTGCAGCTGGCCCGCTACGATCTCGACCTCTCGGCCCCGCCCGGGCGGCGCCAGCTCGCCCGCCTCGAAGTCCGCGGGCGCGCCAGCGGC
>JAUIJO010000258.1 GCA_030431185.1 Gammaproteobacteria bacterium
GTACCAGACGCGGTCGCCGGGCTTGAACAGCCCGACTTCGGCCCCGACGTCGCGCACCACGCCGGCGACGTCCCAGCCGAGCACTTTGTAGGGCGATCCTTCGGGGGATGCGCTGCGCCGGACCTTGGTGTCGACCGGGTTGACCGCTATCGCATGCACGTCGACCAGCAGGTCGCGCGGACCGGGGGTGGGTTCGGGCAGCTCGATGTCGAGCAGCGCATCGGCGGCGTCGATCGGCGAGGGGGTCTGGTATCCGACGGCCTTCATGCGGGCATCTCCTGGGCGCGGGCGGCAGCGTCGGCCGTCCATTCGGGGTAGTCAATGTAGCCACGGGCATCGCCACCGAACAGCGTGGCGGGGTCGAGGCTGGCGAGCGGCAGACCCTCGCGCAGGCGGCGCGGCAGGTCCGGGTTGGCGACGAAGGGGCGGCCGAAGGCGACCAGGTCGGCGAGGCCGTCGGCCAGGATCGCCCTGGCACGCTGGGCGTCGTACTTGCCGGCAACGATGATCGCGCCGCCGAAGTGCGCACGGATGTCGCGGCGGAAGGCACCGGGGAATCGGGGTGCGTCGTCCCAGTCGGCCTCGACCAGGTGCAGGTAGGCCAGGCCACGGCGATCCAGGTGCGCGGCCGCCTCGAGGATCGTCGGCAGGATGTCGGGGCAGGCCATGCCGCGCGCGGTCAGGAACGGCGCCAGGCGGATCCCGGTGCGCCCTGGGCCGACGGCCTCGCTGACGGCATCCACCACCTCGCGCAGGAAGCGCAGGCGGTTCGCGCGGGACCCGCCGTAGGCGTCCTCGCGCTGGTTGGACGAGGTGCGCAGGAACTGGTCGACCAGGTAGCCGTTGGCGCCGTGGATCTCGACACCATCGAAACCGGCCTCGATCGCCCGCAACGCGGCCTGCCGGAAGTCGTCGACGATCGCGGCGATCTCGTCGACTTCGAGCGCGCGCGGCACCGGGCAGTCGACCATCGCGCCGACGCCGGTCGCGGGATCGACCTTCCAGACCTGGCCTTCGAAGGGGATCGCGGAGGGCGCCACCGGCAGCGCGCCGCCATGGAAGTCCGGGTGCGACATGCGGCCGACGTGCCACAGCTGCAGGAAAATGCGGCCGCCCGCGGCATGGACGGCATCGGTGACGCCGCGCCAGCCTTCCACCTGGGCCACGTCGTGGATGCCCGGCGTGAACGAGTAACCCTTGCCCTGCGGCGAGACCTGGGTGGCCTCGGTGACGATCAGGCCGGCGCTGGCGCGCTGGGCGTAGTAGGTCCCGTTGATCGGCTGCGGCACGTCACCGGGCTGGCGGCTGCGCGAACGCGTCATCGGCGCCATCACGATGCGGTTCGGCAGTTCGAGACGACCCAGTTGCAGGGGCTGGAAGAGGTCGGCGGTCGGCATGGAGTGTCCTTGCATGGCAAAGGGGCGTTGGGGGGCGGGGCGGCGGGCGCGTCAGTGGGCGGGCGCGTCGAGCTCGATGAGCAGGCCACCGGGCAGCGGCACGAACAGCTGCACCTCGCCGTCGCCGGGGACCGTCGTCGCCTCGAACGGCAGGCCGGCGCGGCGAAGGGCATCGATCACCACCGCGGCGGGACGGTCGGTGCGGAAGGCCACGTGGCCGAGGCGGACCGCCTCCGCGTCGTGCCCGCGTCCGTCGACGACATGGACGAGCGCGTGCTCCGCCTCGCCGTAGAGCCATTGGCCGGGGAAGGGGAAGGGCGGGCGCCGCCCCGGGCGGAGGCCCATGACCTCGACGAACAGGCGGTGCAGCGCCGAGCCATCGCTGGCCTGGAGGTTGACGTGGTCGAAGCGCCAGTCGGGTGAGGCGGCTTGTTCGGTCGGGCGGTCCATGGGGTGGCCTGCGGTGCGGTGAGTACAGTCTCGGCTCTTGTCCGATGGCGAAAAAGGCGCGATAAAGCGTTTCAGTTTCAATGGAATTTTGAAAATGCGAGCGCTCAACGACCTGCGGTTGTTCGTGCAGGCGGCCGACCTGGGGGGCTTGTCCGCGGCGGCGCGGCGGCTGGACCTGAGCCCGGCGGTCGCCAGTGCCGCACTGAAACGCCTGGAGGCCGAACTGGGCAGCCCGCTGTTCGTGCGTTCCACCCGCAGCCTGCGCCTCACCGCCGAGGGCGAGCGCTTCCTGCCGCATGCGCGCGACGCCCTGGCGAGCCTTGATGTCGGCACCCGGGAGCTGCGTGAGGAACATGCCGGACTGGCGGGCGCGCTGCGCATCTCGGCACCCTCGGACGTGGGGCGCCATACGCTGCTGCCCTGGCTGGACGCGTTCCAGCAGGCCCATCCGCGCCTGCAGTTGCACGTGCAGCTGACCGACCGGCTCGCCGACGTCTACCGCCAGCCCGTCGACGTGGTGCTGCGCTACGGCCCGCCGCCCGACTCCTCGCTGGTCGCATTGCCGCTGGCGCCGTGGAACCGCCGTGTGCTGTGCGCATCGCCGGACTATCTCGCCCGCGAGGGCGCGCCTGCCTCGCCGCTGGCATTGGCCGGTCGCAACTGCCTGCGCTTCAAGCTCGGCGAGGACCTGCATGCGCACTGGCAGTTCGTCGCCCCCGACGGCACCTCGCATGCCGTCGCGGTCGAAGGCGACCGCAGCAGCGACGACGGCGAAGTGGTGCGCCGGTGGGCGCTCGCTGGCCTGGGCATCGCCTACAAGTCGTGGCTGGACGTGGCCGGCGACATCGTCCACGAGCGCCTGCGCGTCCTGTGCGGCGACTGGCATGGCGAGGCGTCGCCGCTCAACCTGGTCATCCCCGACCGACGCCTGATCACGCCCGCGGTGCAGGCCCTGCGCGGCTTCCTGCAATCGCGCCTGGAAGCGGTGCCGCGGCCGTGAGCGGTGACGGCACGCCGCCGAGCCGCCTGCAGTTGCCGCCGGGGGATTGGCCCCGCCTGATCGACGGCCTGTGCGCGCGTTTCCCGCGCATACCCCGCGACGAATGGGTGTCCCGCTTCGCGCGGGGCCGCGTCCAGGGTGCGAACGGCGTTGCCCTGGCGCCGGACCTGGCCTATCGCGCCGGGATGGAGATCCTCTACTACCGCGAGGTGGCCGACGAAGCGCCTATCCCGTTCGAGGAAACCATCGTCCACCGCGACGAGCACCTGCTGGTGGCCGACAAGCCGCACTTCCTGCCGGTCACCCCGGCGGGCGGCTTCGTCGAACAGACCCTGCTGGCGCGTTTGCGCGCGCGTACCGGGCTCGATGCACTGGTGCCGCTGCATCGCATCGACCGGGGCACGGCCGGGCTGGTGATGTTCTCGGTGCAGGCGGCCACGCGTGCACGTTACCAGGCGCTGTTTCCGGCGCGTCGCATCGAGAAGGCCTACGAAGCGCTCGCGGCCCCGCTCCCCGCAGACTGCGTGCCGTGCACGCGGCGTTCGCGGATCGAGCGCGGTGAACCGTTCTTCCGCATGCGCGAGGTGGCCGGTGCGCCCAACAGCGAGACGCGCATCGACGTGATCGACCGCGAGTCGCCGGGTCGCTGGCGCTACCGCCTGGAGCCCGTCACCGGCCGCAAGCACCAGTTGCGCGTGCACATGGCGGCGCTGGGCGCACCCATCGTGAATGATCCGCTGTACCCCGGGCTGCAGCCCGCGGCGGGGGACGACTTCGCCAGGCCCCTGCAACTGCTCGCGCGATCGCTGCGCTTCGTCGATCCGCTCGACGGGCGCGAGCGTCTCTTCGAGAGCACGCGGCGTCTGGGCTGAGCGGGCGCGCGTGCCTCGCCGTCGGGCTCAGACGAATTCGCGCGAAGGCAATGTCAGCTTGCGTCGTGGGCGTCCGACGAGATCGAGGAAGCGGTTGAACACGGCCTCGGACTGCGCCTGCATCTCGGCGATGTGCGCCCGGGTCTGCGCG
>JAUIJO010000014.1 GCA_030431185.1 Gammaproteobacteria bacterium
CGAGCTGCGCATCGAAGGCCACAGCGAGCTGGTGGTCGATGCCCCGGAAGCGGCGGTGTCGGTCGCCCTGGGCAACCTGATCGGCAACGCGGTCAAGTACACCAAGAGCGGCGAGGTGATCGTGCGCCTGCTGCCGGACTCGGTCGAAGTGATCGATTCCGGCCCGGGCCTGAGCGCCGAGGACGCGGCCAAGCTGTTCGAGCGCGGCTACCGCGGCACGCATGCGGGCCATTCGCAGGGCGGCGGCATCGGCCTGTCGATCGTCCGGCGCCTGTGTGACCTCTACGGCTGGACGGTCCGGGTCACGCCCGGCGAGACGCGCGGGGTGGTGGCCACCATGTCCTTCGCGCCCGCCGGGGAGACGCCCCTGGGCTGATCCGGGCGGGACTTCGCTTCGTGCCCGTCCGGCGCCCCCGGTCGGATGCTCGCATGGCGGGATCCCGGCGAAGGCGGGTCCCCGGTACCGGGCGCGTTTCCCGCCCGGCGTCGCCTCGTCGCGAGCCCGCCAGCTTGGCTCGCGCCCAGGGTCCGGCTCAGCCCTTCAACGGCTCCAGCCAGCCATGCGTGTCCTTCGTGCGGCCATCGAACAGCCCGAAGAACAGGTCCTGGATGCGCTGCGTCACCGGACCGGGGCGTCCCGCCCCGACCTGGCGGCCGTCGACCGAGCGGATCGGGGTGATCTCGGCGGCGGTGCCGCACATGAACAACTCGTCGCACAGGTACAGGTACTCGCGCGGCAGGTCGCGCTCGACCACTTCGATGCCGTTCTCGCGGGCCAGGGTGATGATGGTGTTGCGGGTGATGCCGTTGAGCAGGGCGGCGCTGACCGGCGTGGTGTGCAGCGCACCGTCGAAGACCAGGAAGAGGTTCTCGCCCGCGCCTTCGCTGAGCAGGCCCGTCGACGCCAGCGCGATGCCTTCCCCGAAGCCCAGGCGCCGCGCTTCGCGGGCGATCAGCTGGCCGGACAGGTAGTTGCCGCCGGCCTTGGCACCCGCCGGGATGGTGTTGGGGGCGAAGCGCTGCCAGCTCGACACGCACGCGTCGATGCCGGTCTCGAGCGCGGCTTCGCCCAGGTAGGGCCCCATGAACCACGTCGCCACCGACATTTCGATCGGGGTGTCGGCCGACAGGCCGAAGCCGCCCAGGCCGCGCCACGCGAACGGCCGCAGGTAGGCACGGGTCAGGCCGTTCCGGGCGATGACCTCGTGGCAGGCGGCGTTGAGCGTATCCAGATCGTAGGGCAGCGCCATGTCGTAGATGCGCGCCGACGCGTACAGGCGACGGTTGTGGTCGCCCAGCCGGAAGATCGCCGGCCCGTCGGGCGTTTCGTAGCAACGGATGCCTTCGAACACCGACGACCCATAGTGCAGGCCATGGGACATGACGTGCGTGGTCGCGTCCTGCCAGCGCTTGATGCTGCCGTTGTGCCAGATCCAGTCGGGGTACTGCTGCATCGCCGGGTTCCCATGAGGTGGAGTAAAGACGCCCATTTTGCCCTGTCTCGCGGCCCGGCGCCCACCGGGAGCCTCAGTTCCGTATCCACCAGCAGCCGAAGTGGCGGGTCAGGCCGAAGACGGTGCTGGTCGGGGTCACGCCGTCGGTCAGGGTCTGCACCACCTTGATGCCGACCGGCCGTTGCGGCGGTGGGGCCGGCGCGGGTGGCAGCGTCGTGGGCACTGGCGCCCCGATCCGGCCGCTCCCGGCATCGGTCGCGGCGTGGGACGCCGGCTTCGCCGGTTCGGGCGGCCCGGCATAGCGACGCGCGAGCGTTTCCACGTAGGGGTCGTCATCGCCTGCGTCGCCCGGCCGCGGCGACGGCGACAGCGACGGCGATGCCGCGCCCGTCCGGAGCGCTGCGGCGTCGGTGGACGGGGGCGGGGTGGGCGGGTCCGGGGGCGCGGGCATCACCGGCACGATGTCCACCAGCGGCCGGCCGACCATCCGGTCGAGCCGTTCGATGGCGGCATAGGCGTTGCTGGAGGACATCCCGGTCCAGTGGTACAGGCCGGCCAGCCGGTTCGCGTCGCCGGCATCGAAGGCCATCGACATCTCGAACATCAGGTCCTGCACCGATCCCATGCAGCGCATGCGACCGGCAACCCCCGCACGATGGCGCCGTCCCTCGGGGAGGCTCGCGGTGGCGCCCTGCGACGCGCACGACCGGTCGGTGAAGATCGTGGTGCCATCGGCGGCGTTGCAGCGGTGGACCTGGGCCGACGCGGGCGCCGCCCACGGGATCGTCAACGCGCACGCGCAGAGGGCGGCGATCAATGGGGCGCGCGTGGCGGGGGCGCGACGATAACGGGACAGGGAAGGCACGCGGGAAGGGTACCGCCGCTCCCCGGCGACGCACAGTGAAGGGAGGACCCGCGGTTCAGCCTTCCGCGGTCGCCCAGCCCAGGCGCTCGATCACCCCCAGCGAGGGCTTGGCGAGATTGAGGGTGTAGAAATGAAGCGAAGGCGCGCCGCCGTCGATCAGGCGCCGGCACAGGTCGGCGACCACCTCGGCCCCGAACGCACGCACGCTCGCGGCGTCGTCGCCGTACGCGAGCATGCGCTGCACGATCCAGCGCGGGATCTCGGCGCCGCACATGTCGGAGAAGCGGCGGATCTGGCTGAAGTTGGAGATCGGCATGATGCCCGGCACGATCGGAATCCCGACCCCGGACGCGCGCACGTCGTCCACGAAGCGGAAATAGGCATCGGCGTTGTAGAAATACTGGGTGATGGCGCCATCGGCACCGGCCTCGACCTTGCGCTTGAAGTGCGCGATGTCGGCATGCGCGTCGCGCGCCTGGGGGTGCATCTCCGGGTAGGCCGCGACCTCGACGTGGAAATGGTCGCCGTGCGCATCGCGTATGAAGGCCACCAGGTCGGACGCGTAGCGGAAGTCCCCCGGATGTCCCATCCCCGAGGGCAGGTCGCCGCGCAGCGCCACGATGCGGCGACACCCCATCTCCCTGTACCTGGCCAGCAGTTCGCCCAGTTCCGCGCGCGAGCCACCCACGCAGGACACGTGCGGCGCTGCGTCCAGTCCATGCGTGGCATTGAGGCGGGACACCGTCTCGGGGGTGTAGCTCAGCGTGGAGCCACCGGCGCCGAAGGTGCACGACACGTACTCGGGCGCCAGCGCCTTGAGCTTGCGCGTCGTGCGATCGAGCTGCGCGCGCTGTTCCTCGTTCTTGGGTGGATAGAACTCGAAACTGATGGGCGTGCGATTGGAAAGGCTCATCGGGACGGACACTCGGCCGGTGGAATCCGGGGATTCTATCTTTTCATCGCGATAGATGTAAATAGTAGTCCGGACGGCCGCGGGATACCCTGAGGCCCCGCGCCTGCCTTGCCCGACCATGTCGATCCGCCTCACGCCTTTCGCCCGTACCCGGCTGTTCCCGCGCGAACCGCGCGCCAACACCATCCGCGACTGCAGTCCCGCGCAGTTCGAGCAGCGCCTCAACGACGAGCCGCCGCTGCGCGTGCTCGACGGCTACGCCCCGTTCTGCAGGTTGCACGTGCATCGCAACTGGACCTCGACCCGCTGCCTGACCGTCCCGGTCACCGACGCCAACCGCCATCTGCTGCGCTCGGCCTACGAGGCCCGCTCGCGCCGGGAACTGCCGGTGCTGGTGCGCTGGTTCGAGGGCGTCGACCCGCCCGTGGCGGACTATCTGGTGGTGATCCTCTACAGCGCCGGGCAACTGGAGGAAGAGGGCAATCCCATCGACCGCGAGTGGGGCGTCGTCGGCTGCCTCTACACCGCCACGCCCGAGGAGATCCCCATGGCCCCGATCACGATGATGCGCAATGCCCTGGGCGTCGACGAGGGCGGCTCGGGCGTGCCCATCGACCGGGAGGCCTACCGCCGCAGCGTCGAATTCTGGGAGGCCAACGCGAACTGGCGGTAAGCGGGCCGGCGGCAGGCGCGCAGGCAGGGGCGGCCGGGGCCCGTCGCGTCGATCACGGGACCCGTGGATCGTCGTCTGGTGGAAGCGATGCGATCGCGAACCGGAGCCCGCCATGACGCACCCCGCGACCCCCACGGGGCCGACCATCACCGCCTTCGAAACGTCGCCGGACCGTGGCCAGGGACTGGCGCGCGACATGCGCGTGCGCTGGGCCCTCGAGGAGCTCGGCCAGGCCTATCAGGTCCGCCTGCTGTCGTTCCGGGAAATGAAGGCACCCGCGCACCTCGCGCTGCACCCGTTCGGCCAGATCCCGACCTATGAGGAGGGCGATCTCGTCCTCTTCGAGACAGGCGCGATCGTGCTCCACCTCGCCGAACGCCACCCGGGCCTCCTGCCTCTCGGGGCGCCCGCCCGTGCACGCGCGATCGCGTGGATGTTCGCCGCGCTCAACACCATCGAACCGCCGATCCTGGAACTGGTGACCGCGAGACTGCTGGAGGCCGACCGGCCCTGGAGCGCGGCGCGCCTGCCGCTCGTGGAGGCGCGGATCCACGACCGCCTGCGGCCGCTCGCCGTCCGCCTCGGCGATGCCGACTGGCTCGACGGCGATTTCAGCGTCGGCGACCTGATGATGGCGTCGGTACTGCTCAGGCTGAGGGCATCGGGCCTGCTCGACGCGCACCCGATCCTGTCCCGCTACGTTACCCGTGCCGAAACCCGCCCGGCCTACCGGCGGGCATTCGATGCCCAGCTGGCCGTCTTCAGGGCAGCGCCTCGATGATGTCCCGGGTCCGTGTCGCGTATCGCACGACGGACCGCATCGACGAAGGACGATGGGCAACGTGCAACGTGCGATGGGCGCGACGCCCGGTCTCCCGGAACGGAAACGGGCGCCGCGAGGCGCCCGTTCCGACATGCCGTTGGCGATGCGCGCCGCCTCAGTAGCGGTAGTGCTCGGGCTTGTACGGGCCTTCCACCGGCACGCCGATGTAGTCGGCCTGTTCCTTGCTGAGCGTGGTCAGCTTGACGCCGATCTTCTCCAGGTGCAGGCGGGCGACCTCTTCGTCGAGTTTCTTCGGCAGCAGGTACACCTTGTTCTCGTACTCGTCCTTCTTCGCCCACAGGTCGATCTGGGCGAGCGTCTGGTTGGCGAAGGAGTTGGACATCACGAAGCTCGGGTGGCCGGTCGCGCAACCGAGGTTGACCAGGCGGCCTTCGGCCAGCAGGAAGATCGAGTTGCCCGTCTTGAAGGTGAACTTGTCGACCTGGGGCTTGATGTTGGTGCGCTCCACGCCGTCCAGCGCATACAGGGCATCGACCTGGATCTCGTTGTCGAAGTGGCCGATGTTGCAGACGATCGCCTGGTCCTTCATCGCCTGCATGTGCTCGACGGTGATGATGTCCTTGTTGCCGGTGGTGGTGACGTAGATGTCGCCCCGGCCCAGGGTGCTCTCCAGGGTGTTGACCTCGAAGCCTTCCATCGACGCCTGCAGGGCGCAGATCGGGTCGATCTCGGTGACCACGACGCGGGCGCCGTAGGCGCGCAGCGAATGCGCCGACCCCTTGCCGACGTCGCCATAGCCGCAGACCACCGCGACCTTGCCGGCGAGCATCACGTCCATCGCGCGCTTGAGACCATCGGCCAGCGACTCGCGGCAGCCGTACAGGTTGTCGAACTTGGACTTGGTGACCGAGTCGTTGACGTTGATCGCCGGGACCAGCAGCTTGCCGTCCTGGGCCAGCTGGTAGAGGCGGTGCACGCCGGTGGTGGTTTCCTCCGAGACGCCCTTCCAGTTGCGGGCCACGGTGGCCCAGAAGCCCGGACGCTCGCTGGCGACGCGCTTGAGCAGGTTCTTGATGACCTGCTCTTCGTGCGAGGCGGCCTTTTCGTCGACCCACTTGGAGCCGTTCTCAAGCTCGAGGCCCTTGTGGATCAGCAGGGTGACGTCGCCGCCGTCGTCGACGACCAGCTGCGGGCCGAGGAAGCCGCCCTTGCCGTCCGGGAAGCTGAGCGCCTCCAGCGTGCAGTCCCAGTATTCCTCCAGGCTCTCGCCCTTCCAGGCGAACACCGGGGTGCCGGTGGCGGCGATCGCGGCCGCGGCGTGGTCCTGCGTGCTGAAGATGTTGCACGAGGCCCAGCGCACGTCCGCGCCGATGTCCTTGAGCGTCTCGATCAGCACGGCGGTCTGGATGGTCATGTGCAGCGAGCCGGTCACGCGCACGCCCTCGAGCGGTGCTTCGGCGGCATGCTTGCGGCGGATCGACATCAGGCCGGGCATCTCGTGCTCGGCGATGTCGATCTCCTTGCGGCCCCAGTCGGCCAGCGAGATGTCGGCGACCTTGTAGTCGCCATCCTGGGAGAATTGCCTGGTGGAAGCGGGCTTGGCTACAGCGTTCATGCTTGACTCCGGTTCTGTGCGCCCCGCCGGCGCGTCGACCGGAGCGGGGGCGTGGGTTCGCAGACCGGGCGCCGTTGGTGCGTGTTGAACCCTGCCGAGCCTGGCCGCCAGTCGGCCGTCCCGTGGGGACGGCGCATGCGGTCGCAGCGCCCCTCGGCGGGGCAGGCGGGTATTCTACCGCGAGTCGCGCCCACGGGTGCCGTGGACCGGCCCCATGTTCAGCTGCCGCAGTCGTCCATCCAGGGGGCCGGCTGCAGTGCGTTCAGCGCGATGCGCAGCGCATCGTTCCACTGCCTCTGGAGCGTGAGCAGGTACGGGTCGGTTTCCTCGAGGCGGCGTTGGATGCCGCCGTCCAGGCCGTCGCGACGGTAGAGCAGCAGGTCCAGTGGCGGTCCGACGGACAGGTTGGAACGCATGGTCGAGTCCATCGAGACCAGTGCGCACTTGCTGGCTTCGTGCAGCGACGTGCCCGCCTGGATGACGCGGTCGATGATCGGTTTCCCGAACCGGGTCTCGCCGGTCTGGAAGTAGGGCGTCTCCGCGGTGCTCTCGATGTAATTGCCTTCCGAATACACCAGGAACAGGCGCGGGGCCTCGCCGGCGATCTGCCCGCCCACGATGAAACTCCCGGTGGGGTCGATGTCGCGGGCGCGCAGGTAGGCGTCGTCGCGGGCGCGGATCTCGCGCATGCAGTCGCCGATCAGTTGCGCCACGTCCGCCATGGACCGCGCGTTGTGCAGGCCGGGGCGGTCGGGTTCGTGCCGGGCGCGCTGCTCGAGCATGTTGAGCACGTTCTGGGTCAGCGACAGGTTGCCCGCCGACAGCGTCACCAGCAGGCGCTCGCCCGGGACCTCGAAGGTGCGCATCTTGCCCGCGCTGCGCAGGTCGTCGACGCCGGCGTTGGTCCGCGAATCGGACAGGAACACCAGTCCTTCGTCCAGGTTCATTCCAATGCAGTAGGTCATGGGTGCGGCGTCGGGTGGGCGGGAGTGGGGCTGGCGGGAATGTGGCTGGCGCCATTGTGCCGCGTCGGCAGGGCCGGGAGCACGCCGCTCATTGGCGCAGGCTCGATTGCGCCTGCGACATCGCAGGCTGCCGGCTCGTGACCGGCGCGTCGTCGTCGGCCGACATGAACTGGCGATGGATCTCGTCGCCGAGCCGGGCCAGGCGCGCCATCGCGTCCTGCAGCCAGGGTTCCAGGCCGCTGTCGATGATCTCGTCGAGTCGGGCGTACTGGACCTGCGCGGCCAGCGAACCGGCCTGCCGGACCACTTCCAGGCCATCGTGCCCGGCCAGCGCCTGCAGCACCTCGTGCAGCCGCGCGACGCAGGTCCGGAGCGACCGGGGATTGCCGCCGTTGAGCAGCATGAGTTCGGTGACCGTGGCGGGATTGACCGACTCCCGGTACAGGCGTCGATAGGTCTCGAAGGCCGAAAGCGACTGCAACAGCGCGCTCCACTGGAAGTATTCGACCGCGTCGCGCACCTCCCGGCTTTCGGCGAGGTCGGCGTCGCTGCCCACCACGTCGAGCATGCGCACGGCCCAGTCGGCGCGTTCGATGAAGGTGCCCAGGCGCAGGAAATGGTAGCCCTCGTCTCGGCCGAGGGTGCCGATCATCACCCCGCGGAACGACGCCGAGCAGTTCTTGATCCATTCCAGCACGCCGCTGATGCCCTCGTTGCGGATGCGAGCGGCGTCGATGCCGCGCATCTCCAGCCAGGTCGCGTTGAGGTCCTCGTACATTTCAGCGGTGATCGCCACCCGCTGGGCCCGCGCATTCTCGCGCGCGGCGTGGAAGGCATGGTGGATCGACGAAGGGTTGTCGGGCGATAGCAGCAGGAAGTCCACCACCGTGTCACCGTCCACCTTGTCGTGGCAGGCTTCGAATCGCTCCGCCACGCCCAGTGCCTCGAGCGCGCGCCGCCACGGCGCGGCGTGCGCCTTCCCGCGGTCCAGTCGCTCGGGCAGCATGGCGATGCGCTGGGTCACGTCGAGCAGGCGGGCGGTGTTCTCGGCGCGCTCCATGTGGCGCGCCACCCAGTACAGGTCGTTGGCGGTCCGGCACAGCATCAGGGGTGTCCTCCGGGGAGCGGGGCGTCGGTGTCGAGCACCCAGGTGTCCTTGGTGCCGCCGCCCTGGGATGAATTGACCACGAGCGAGCCTTCCCGCAGGGCCACCCGGGTCAGGCCGCCGGGCATCACATGGATCTTCTCGCCCGACAGGATGTAGGGGCGCAGGTCGATGTGGCGCGGGGCCAGCCCGCTCTCGACGAAGGTGGGGCAGGTCGACAGCGAGAGCGTCGGCTGGCCGATGTAGTTGTCCGGGTCGGCCAGGATCCGCTGGCGGAACTCCTCGATCTCCGCATGGGTCGACGCAGGCCCGACCAGCATGCCGTAGCCGCCGGCGCCGTGGACTTCCTTGACCACCAGGTCGGCGAGGTTGTCGAGCACGTACTGGCGCTCGTCCGCATGGCGCAACTGGTAGGTCGGCACGTTGTGCAGGATGGGCTCCTCGCTGAGGTAGAAGCGGATCATGTCCGGGACGAAGGGATACACCGACTTGTCGTCGCCGACCCCGGTGCCCGGCGCGTTGGCCAGGGTGACGTTGCCCGCGCGGTAGGCATGGAACAGCCCCGGCACGCCGAGCATGGACTCGGGCCGGAACACGGTCGGGTCCAGGTAGTCGTCGTTGATGCGCCGGTAGATCACGTGCACGCGTTGCGGCCCGCGGGTGGTGCGCATGTAGACCATGTCGTCGCGCACGAACAGGTCGGCGCCCTCGACCAGCTCCACGCCCATCTGCTGGGCGAGGAAGGCGTGCTCGAAGTAGGCCGAATTCGCGGCGCCGGGCGTGAGGACCGCGACGATGGGACTGTCCACGCCGGCGGGGGCGGCCTGGCGCAGGATTTCCAGCAACGCATCCGGGTAGCGCTCCACCGGCGCGATCTGCTGCCGCGCGAAGAGCTCGGGGATCAGGCGCGCCATCATCCTGCGGTTCTCGAGCATGTACGACACCCCGGAGGGCACGCGCAGGTTGTCTTCCAGCACGTAGTACTCGCCATCCCCCGCACGCACGAGGTCGATGCCCGACACGTGGGAATAGATGCCGCCGGGCACGTGCAGGCCCTGCATCTCGGGGCGGAATTCGCTGTTGCCCAGCACCATCGCCTCCGGCACGCGCCCTTCCTTGAGGATGCGCTGGTCGCCGTAGACGTCGCCCAGGAACAGGTTCAGGGCGTGCACGCGCTGGCGCAGTCCGGCCTCCAGCATCTTCCACTCGGAGGCGGGCAGGATGCGCGGGACGATGTCGAAGGGGATCAGGCGCTCGTTGCCCGACTCCTCGCCGTACACGGAGAACGTGATGCCGACGCGGGTGAACGAGATTTCCGCTTCGCGCCGCTTGCCGGTGATCAGGGCCGGGGGCGTGTCGCGCACCCAGTCGTCGAACGCGCGGTAGTGGGGCCGGACGTTGCCGTCCGGATCGTGCATTTCGTCGAACCTGTCAGGCATCGGCATGCTCCGTCGCGGGAGGGGGAGTGCCATGCCTCCGGAGGCGCCCGTCGAGCGGGCCTGGCCCGGCCTTCAGTGGGAGGATGATGTCGCCTTGTCGTCCGGGCCGCCGCCTGGATCACGATCGACGGCCGCGGCTGGCACCCCATGGCACCCCCATCAAACACGATGGCCCGGCAAGGGAACATGAAAACGGGCCGCAAGCGGCCCGTTCCCGAGTGCGAGGCGCCCGTACCACGGGCGGCGCGCGGTATTACTTGATCTTGCCGGCCTTGCGCAGCTCCTCGGCCTTGTCGGTCTTTTCCCACGAGAACGCCGTCGCGGCCTGCCGGGTGCCGGTGCCGTCGACGTAGCTGACGTCCTTGGGCTTGCGGCCGAAGTGGCCGTAGGCAGCGGTGTCCTGGTAGATCGGGTGGATCAGGTCGAGCATCTTGACGATGCCGTAGGGGCGCAGGTCGAAGTGCTTGCGGATCAGCTTCTCGATCTTGTCGTCGCTGATGTGGCCGGTCCCGAAGGTGGTCACCGAGATCGAAGTCGGCTCGGCGACGCCGATCGCGTAGCTCAGCTGCACTTCGCACTTGTCGGCCAGGCCGGCAGCGACCACGTTCTTGGCCACGTAGCGCGCTGCGTACGCCGCGGATCGGTCGACCTTGGAGGGGTCCTTGCCGGAGAACGCACCGCCACCGTGGCGCGCCATGCCGCCGTAGGTGTCGACGATGATCTTGCGGCCGGTCAGGCCGCAGTCGCCGACGGGACCGCCGACGACGAAGATGCCGGTCGGGTTGATGTGGATCTTGCTCTTGGGCAGCGCGTCGAGCCACTTCTTCGGCAGCACCGGCTTGAGGATGTGCTCGCGCACCGCCTCGATGAGGTCCTTCTGCTTGATGCCCGGATCGTGCTGGGTCGACAGCACCACCGCGTCGAGGCCGACGATCTGGTTGGCGTTGTCGTAGCGCAGGGTGACCTGGCTCTTGGCGTCCGGGCGCAGCCACGGCAGCGGCGAGTTGCGCTTCTTGCGCACCTTGGCCTGCTGCTCCACGAGGCGGTGGCTGTAGTAGATGGGCGCCGGCATGAACTCGGGCGCTTCGTTGCAGGCGTAGCCGAACATCAGGCCCTGGTCGCCGGCACCCTGCTCTTCGGGCTTCTTCTGCTTCTTCTTGCTGCCGTCGACGCCGTCGGCGATGTCCTGCGACTGCTTGCCGATCATGTTGATGATGGCGCAGGTATGACCGTCGAAGCCGACGTCGGAGGTGTTGTAGCCGATGTCGTTGATGACCTTGCGCGCAAGGTCCTCGATGTCGACCCACGCATTGGTGGTGATCTCGCCGGCCACGATCGCGGCGCCGGTCTTCACCATCGTCTCGCAGGCCACGCGCGCGCGCTTGTCCTGCGCGAGGATCGCGTCGAGGACGGCGTCGGAAATCTGGTCGGCGATCTTGTCCGGATGGCCTTCGGACACGGATTCGGAGGTGAACAGGTAGCTGGACATCGAGGCTATATCCTTCAATTCGGATAAAGGGATGGCGAAATGATACAGGCTGGTGGCCGGACGTGCATTGTGCCCGTTCCGGGCGTTTCCTGCGGGTTAAGCCTCTGCCGCGGGCCGCGTCCACCCGCCGCCATTTGTCACCGAGCCGTCGTGGCGGCGACACATGGATGTCGCGCGAGGCCTCCAGGCTTCTGGCGACGGCCAAGGGGTCGCCCTTCGATGCATGCACATGGGCAGGATCGAACAGCGTTCGCGGCAGCGTTTCCCCGACGGAACCGGGGGGCGCCGCGCACGGTGCCATCGCCCCTCGCGGGAGATGCCCGGGCGTGGACCTCGTCCAGCCGCGCAGTGCGAGGCGACATCCGGCGCGCCGTTCCCCGCGTTGGGGGCCCCTGACTTCGGCCCGCGCGCCAGGCGCCCGGCGGCGGCCCGCCCATGAGCCCGGTCGCCCCCGTCCCCGCCGCCGTGACGCCGTTGCCGAGCCGGCGTCGCGCGGTGTTCATTTCCGACGTGCACCTGGGATCCAAGCATTGCCACGCCGCCGAGCTGGCGGACTTCCTGGGTGGCCTGCGCTGCGACCGGCTCTACCTGGTCGGCGACATCGTCGACCTGTGGTGGATGGCGCAGCGACGCGCGGTCTGGAAGACCCCACACCAGCGCGTGATGGAGGCCCTGCATGCGCTGGCACGCGCCGGCACAGAGCTGGTGTACGTCCCCGGCAACCACGACCGCCCGGCGCGCCGCTTCTGCGGCCTGGCGTTGCCGCGCATGCAGGTGCGGCGGCGGGCGATACACGTCACCGCCGACGGTCGTCGCCTGCTGGTCACGCATGGCGACGACTACGACAACGCCACGCACTTCGGCGGCCTGCAGGAACGATTGGGCGACTGGTTGTACTACCGCATCCTGACCGGCAACCAGTGGCTCAACCTCGCGCGTCGGCGGCTCGGGCTGCGCTACTGGTCGATGTCGGAGTTCCTCAAGCGGCGCAGCAGCGCGGCGGAGCGCTACATCGCGCGGTTCGTGCGCGCGGGCCTGGACGATGCCACGCGGCGCGGCCTGGACGGGATCGTCTGCGGGCACATCCATCGGGCCGCCCTGTTCGAGCGGGACGGCCGCGTGTACGCCAACGACGGCGACTGGGTCGAGAGCCTGACCGCGCTGTGCGAGGATCCCGACGGCAGCCTGCGGCTCCTGTCCCACACGGGCGAGACGCTGGCGTTCCTGCCGGCGACCGCGGCCGCGCCGCGCATGGACCTGTCCAGCGCCGCCTGAGCGCACGCGGGGCAGGACCTCCGGTACGGTCGTCCGCGTGTTCGAGCCGGTAGCATGGGCGGATGGATTCCCTGACGCAGATCGTCCTGGGCGGCGCGATCGCCGCCGCCATCGCCCCGCGCGGCCACCGGCGTGCCGCCCTGCTCGCGGGCGCGGCGCTGGGTACCTTGCCGGACCTGGACGTGCTTCCGATCCACCTGTTGACCGACGACCCGGTGCGGCGCATGACCTGGCACCGGGGCCTCAGCCACTCGCTGCTGGTGCTGCCCTTCGTCGCCTGGGCCATCTGGGCCTGGTGCAGGGGCCGTGGCAAGCGGGTCGCGGCATCGCCACGGCGGTGGTTCTGGGCGATCCAGCTCGCCTTGTGTACCCATCCGCTGCTGGATGCCTTCACCGTTTACGGCACGCAGCTGCTGTGGCCGCTGCCGACCCGGCCGGTGATGTGGTCGAGCGTGTTCATCATCGACCCGCTGTACACGGTGTGGCTCCTCGCGGCCTGCGTGGTGGCCTGGTGGGCGAGGGAACGGCAAGTGGCCCAGCGCGCCCTGGTGCTGGGACTCGTCATTAGCTCGGCCTACCTGGGCGCTTCGCTGGTGGCGAAGTCGGCGGTGGACCGGGTGGCCGTCGCCGCCCTGGCCGAGCGCGGGCTGGCCGATGCGCCGCGCTTCTCGGTCCCGATGCCGTTCAACATCCTGCTGTGGCGGGTCGTCGCGATGACACCGGAAGGCTTCGTGGAGGGCGAGCGTTCGCTGGTGGCGGACACGGGGCCGATGCGCTTCCGGGCCCATGCGTCCGATGCACGCGCCTTCGCCGAGGTCGCCGAGTATCCCAGCGTGAACCGGTTGAACTGGTTCAACCACGGCTTCATGAAAGCCGAGCAGCGCGACGGCCAACTGGTGCTGTCGGACCTGCGGATGGGCGCCGAGCCCGACTTCAGCTTCCGCTTCGCGGTGGCCGAGCGTTACGAAGGCAGTTGGCGCGAGATCCCGCCGGCGCAACTGGACTGGCCATGGGAGGCCAGCCGGCGACTGGGGGACATGTGGCGTCGCATCTGGCACGCGCCGCCGCCGGCCGGCGAGCGGGAGCCGGGTCCTGACCGCGCGCGCCTGGCCGGGAGCGCGCCTGGACCGGCGCCGCATGGAGCCGCGCCGGTCCCTTGAGCCTCGTCCGCGCCTACAGCGCGCGCGTGTCCTGCGGTTCGATGGGCAACTGGACGACGACCTCGCGTCCTTCACTGTCGCGCAGGGCCACCGACTCGCCACGGAGGAGGCGCTCGTGGCCCTCCTTGCCGACCACGCGCGTGAAGCGTGCGAGTGCGCGATCGTAGGTATAGCGATACTCGGCGAAAGCGGTGCGGTTCCCCAGCACCATCTGGACCTTGCGCTCGCTGAGTCCGGTGATGTTGGAGAGGTCGCCGACGGGGTCGTTGCCCGCGACGGCCGGGAATGCGGCGAACGAAGCCAGTACGAAGAGGGTGATCTTGGCGTTCATGCGGTTCTCCTGATCGCCGGGATGCGGCAGCGGGGGATACTGCCGATGGGGGCATCCCGGCAACTGCATTGGAACGCGAATGAAAGCCGGTTTCATGAGCCGGATGCCCCTGTGACCTTTGGCTGGCACGCTTGATGCTTGCCGGCGCGGGCGCCCGGAACGGTGTCAGGCAGCCGCGGACAGTCGTGGCGTCGTGCCCGCCACCAGGGCATCGAAATAGTCGGCGGTGATGCGCAGCTGCGCGTCCGCCGTTTCGGCGCGGTTGACCGTGGCACGGAACAGGGCGCGTTGTTCGCTCGTATGCTCCGCCCGGTCCTTTGCGTACCAGCCCAGATGCTTGCGGGCGATGCGTACCCCGGAGACCTCGCCGTAGAACGCGTGGAGATGGCGCAGGTGCGACAGCAGGACGTCGCGCACCTCGGCAAGCGGGGGCGGCGGCAGCTTCTCGCCGGTCGCGAGGTAGTGGGCGATCTCACGGAATATCCACGGCCGTCCCTGCGCCGCGCGACCGATCAGCAGCGCGTCCGCGCCGGTATGCGCCAGCACGAACGCGGCTTTCTCGGGCGAATCGATGTCGCCGTTGGCGAACACCGGGATCGACAGCGCCGCCTTCACCTCGGCAATCGAGTCGTACTCCGCGACTCCCGTGTACAGCTGGTCGCGGGTGCGCCCATGCACGGCCAGGGCGGCGATGCCGCAGTCCTCCGCGATGCGCGCGATCTGCAGCGCGTTGCGCTGGTCGGCGGCCCATCCGGTGCGGATCTTCAGGGTGACCGGGACGTCGACGGCGGCCACCACGGCTTCGAGGATGCGTGCGACGAGCGCGGGCTCGCGCATGAGCGCGGAACCGGCCCAGGCGTTGCATACCTTCTTGGCGGGGCAGCCCATGTTGATGTCGATGATGCGGGCGCCGTTGTCCACGTTGTGGCGTGCCGCATCGGCCATGACCCGGGGCTCGGTGCCCGCGATCTGCACGCTGACCGGGTCGGGTTCACCGACGTGGTCCATGCGCTGGCGCGACTTCGCGGTGTTCCAGAAGCGCGGATCGGAGGTGGTCATTTCCGACACGCACAGGCCGGCGCCCATGCGTTTGCACAGGATCCGGAAGGGTTTGTCGGTCACGCCGGCCATCGGTGCCAGTACCAGGCGGGGCGAAATGGCGTGCGGACCGATGCGGAAGCCGTCGGTCGACATGCGTGCATTGTAGCGGCGCCCGGCATCGGGTTCGCGGCGTGCGGGCCAGCACTACTTTCCGGGCCTGGAGGCCCCGCTTGCTCCGACGTCAGCGGGGATGCCGGGCCCCCCGATGCCACCAGCAGGCCCTCCGCTCACGGGCAGGAACCCGGCACGTGCACCGGGCGTTCTCGCGGGACGGTGCCTTGGGGGTCAGCCGGTCTTGTCGCTCAACAATGCCGACGGCGCATGCGTCATCACCGACTGGATGCCGTTGTCGCGCGCGGAACTGCTGCTGTACATCTGGCTGTGCCCGATGACCTGGCCATTGCCGGCCTTCAGGGTGAAGTAGGGGCTGCCATTGGCGGCGGTCAGGCGTTCGAAGAAGCCTTCGTCCTCGCTGTGTTTCTTGACCGACTCCACGCCGTTCAGGCAGGACGCCTTGGCACTGTAGCCCTCGCTGCTGAGAATGACCTGGCCATTGCCCGCGAGCAGGTTGAACTGGAATTCTCCATTCTTCCGGGTGCTGATCTCGAATTTTCCGGCCATGGGCCATCTCCCTGAAAGTGTGACGTATTCCTCAAATATGAGGCCTGGGAGCAGGCTAGGACAAGTATTGTTAATCCAGCGTTAAGGTTTTGCTGTCAGATCCCGCAGCTTTCGAAGCGCGCCCGGACCGCCTTCGCCGTGGGCATGGACAGGGCAGCGCCACGCTGCTCGGTCGACAGCGACGCGAACCGGACGGCGTACGCGAGATGGGTGGCGATGTCCGCGTCCGGTGCCAGGGCGATCGCCGCGGCCAGCGAACCGTTGAAGGCGTCGCCCGCGCCCGTGGTGTCGATCGCGTCCACGCGCGGTGCCGGGATCCGTTGGAACGACGCCGCGTCGCCGTCGCCCGGGCGGGAGGCAAAGACCCCCGCGGCACCGAGGGTGACGATGACGCGCCCATCGGGCAGCAGGTGACGGCACAGGGCGTGTAGGGCGTCGTCCGGCTGGTCCGCCAGGGTGCCGGCATCGACCTCGAGGCCGCAGCGTCGCTGGAGTTGCCGGCTGAATTCGGTTTCATTGGGCGTGGCGATGTCGGTCAGCGCCCACAGCGCGTCGGGCACGATGGCATCGGCGGGCGCCGGATTGAGGATCGTGGCCAGCCCCCGCGAACGCGCCCGTTCGAATGCCGCCTGGATGGCGTCCACCGGGGACTCCAACTGGGCCAGCAGGACATCGGCGCCGTCCAGGCACCCGGCGACTTCATGGACGAAGGAGGCGTCCAGCCGCGCATTGGCGCCGGCGCCCACCACGATGCTGTTGCGTCCTTCTGCATCGACCAGGATGCCGGCCGTGCCGGTGGCGTCCTCCGTGCGCCTTGCCAGCATCTCGATGCGCTCCGCGCCGGCCAGCGACAGCGCCAGTTCGGCGCCGGCATCCTGGCCGAGCGCACACACGAAGCGCGTCGCGGCGCCAGCGCGGGACGCCGCGACCGCCTGGTTGAAGCCCTTGCCCCCCGGGCCGCTCCGGTAGTGGCCGGCCAGCGTTTCCCCCGGCCGGGGCAGGGTGCCGGTCGTCCACACATGGTCGACGTTGAACGAGCCGATGACGACGACGGTGCCGGTCACGTGCACGCCTCAGGCGAAGTGGGTCAGGACGCCGGCGATGGTCGCGGTCATCAGGGTCGCGATCGAACCGCCGAGCACCGCGCGCAGGCCGAAGCGCGCGAGGTCGTGGCGCCGTTCCGGTGCGATGCCGCCGATGCCGCCGATCTGGATCGCGATCGAACTGAAATTGGCGAAGCCGCACAGCGCATAGGTGGCGATCAGTCGCCCCTGGTCGGTCAGCGCCACGCCCGGCACGTTGCCGCGCAGGATCTCGCCGAGCTGCACGTAGGCGACGAATTCATTGAGCACGACCTTGGTCCCGATCAGGCCGCCGACGGTGCTGGCATCCTGCCAGGGCACGCCGATCGCCCAGGCCAGCGGCGAGAGCAGGTAGCCGAGCAGGGACGACAGGTCGGTCGGCCGGCCCAGCACGTCCTGCAGGCCGGTGACCTCGCCGATCCAGACCAGCGGCGCATTGAGCAGGGCGATCAGGGCGATGAAGGCCAGCAGCATGGCCCCGACGTTGAGGGCCAGCTTGAGGCCGTCGGCGGCACCGGCCGCGGCGGCGTCGATCACGTTGGTGGTGGTCTTCTCCACGTCCATGCGCACGGTGCCGAGGGTCAGCGGGGTCGCCGTCTCGGGCACGAGGATCTTGGCGATCAGCAGGGTCGCCGGCGCGGCCATGATGCTCGCGGTGATCAGGTGCTTGGCATAGAAGGCCTGCTGCGCGGGGTCGCCGCCGCCCAGGAGCATCACGTAGGCGCCCAGCACGCCGCCCGCGATCGTCGCCATGCCGCCGACCATCAGGGTCAGCAGCTCGGATTCGGTCATCTTCGAGATGTACGGCTTCACCACCAGCGGCGACTCGGTCTGGCCGATGAAGGCGTTGGCGCAAACCGACAGGGTTTCCGCGCCGGAGACCGGCATCAGCCGGGTGATCACCCAGGCCATGCCCTGCACGACCTTCTGCATCACCCCCAGGTGATAGAGCACGCTCATGAAGCTGGCGAAGAAGATGATCGTCGGCAGCACCTGGAAGGCGAACACGAAGCCGAACTTCTCCGGATCGGTGAAATCGCCGAATATGAAGCGCGCGCCCTCGGTGGTGAAGCCCAGCAGTCGCACGAAGCCGGTGGACAGGCCGTCGAACACGCTCGCGCCCCAGGGCGTGAGCAGGACGAAGGCCGCGATCAGGAGCTGCAGGACCAGGCCGATGCCGACCAGGCGCCAGTTGATCGCCTTGCGGTTGTTGGAGAAGCACCAGGCGATGGCGAGCAGTACCGCGAGGCCGAACAGGCCGAACCCGATCCGGGTGATGAATTCCACGTAGTGACCCCTGCTGCCGCGACGGCGATGGTGAAGGCGCTCAGCCTAGTGCAGCGTCGCGAGGCCCGGCAAGCACGGCGGTGCCCGGCCGCGGGAATCAGGCCTCCCGGGCCACCACGCGGTCGCGCCCGGTCTGCTTTGCCCCCTGCAGCCGCTGGTCGGCGCGGCGGAGCAGGGCCGACAGGCTGCGGCCATCGTGCGGGTAGCTGGCCAGGCCGGCACTGAAGCTCAGCCGCACCGCGTCGGCGCCCCGCTCGGGCTGGTAGGGCCGGTCGGCGAGGATGCGGCGTATCGCGTCCACGCGTTCCCAGGCCGTGCCGACGGGCTTGCGCAGCACCAGCACGAACTCGTCGCCGCGCACGCGCGCCAGCCATTCGCCGGCGTCGATCATCTCGTTGAGCATCGCCACCACGTGGCGCAGGGCGCGGTCCGCCTCGGCATGGCCGATCTCGTCGTTGAGCCGGCGGAAGCGGTCCAGGTTGATCAGGGCCAGGGTCAGGCTGCTGCCGTCGTCGTCGGACGCCTCGAACAGGCGCGGCATCCGGTGGATCAGCCAGGTCCGGTTGGGCAGCCCGGTCAAGCCGTCGGTGCCGGACATCTGCACCAGTTGCTGCATGCGATAGACGACCATCAGGGTCACGAGGGTGACGATCACCAGTAACACCAGGCGCTGCACCTGGCTGCCCACGGTCACCGTGCCGTAGTCGGTGGAGATCAGCCGTTCCGGCGAGTCGGCCAGCATCACGATGCAGAGGAACAACGCGCCGTACTGCAGCAGGGCCAGCAACCCGGCCATCAGGGTGACGCGGCCGTCGTTGCGCAGGCCGGTCAGCAGGATCGCCAGCACGTAGCCGCACCAGACGATCAGGCTGTTGAGTCCGGCGGGCAACTGCTGGGTGGCGAGCATCACCAGCACCAGGGTGGTGACGCTGACGTCGAACGCGGTGGTGACGAAGGGCAGCCAGCGGAAGTGCCGTCGCCGGCGCGACAGCGCCAGCCACACCTGCGCGACCACGTTGATGATGACCGCCCCCGCCAGGCCGATCAGGTTCTCGTCGATGCGGCCGCCGCCCAGCATGTTCGCCAGCGGCAACAGCAACAGCAGCACGGCGATCACGGCACGGAGCCGGGCCACCATCAGCTCGCCGCTGGCCCCGATCTCGAGCATGATCTCGTCCGGCCGCGTGAGCAGCGTCGAGATGACGGCCTTCAGTCCATGGTCGGTCGCTGCCAGCATTGGGGGGTCCCCGTCACGATGGCGGCAGGATAGCCGGTGTCGCCGTCAGCCGCCCAATGCGCGCCAGAAGGCCCAGGCGGACAGCGCCAGGAACACGGCCGCGGCGGTGTAGCGGGCGGTCTTCAAGGGCAGGCGCGACGAGAACCGGCTGCCCAGGGCCACCACCGGCACGTTGGCGAGCAGCATGCCGAGCGTCGTGCCCAGCACCACCTCCCACAAGGGCGAGTACTTCGCCGCGATCAGGACCGTGGCGACCTGGGTCTTGTCGCCCATCTCGGCGAGGAAGAACGCGACCAGGGTGGCGAGGAACGCGCCGCGTGCGGGTAGCGACTCGTCCTCGTCGAGGGTGTCGGGCTTGAGCGTCCACAGGGCGACGGCCAGGAAGCTGATCGCGACGATCCACTGCAGCACGTCCGGCGACAGCCAGCCGGAGGCGAGGCTGCCGAGCCAGCCGGCCAGCGCGTGGTTGAGGAGCGTCGCGACGAGGATGCCGGCGACGATCGGCCAGGGCTTGCGGAAGCGCGCGGCCAGCATCAGCGCGAGCAGCTGCGTCTTGTCGCCGATCTCGGCGAGGGCGACCGTGCCGGTGGAAATGAGGGTGGTGGAAAAGGGGAAGGCATCCATATCGGGTCCAGGGTCTCGATGCAGGGCCGGGCGTTCGCAGGACGCGAAGGCGGACGCCGCACGGCCCGGCCCGGGTACGCGCAACGCCTGCCTTCGGTCTTGCCCGGTCGTCCTGGAAGGATGTCGACTGCGCGCGCCATGGCCGGCCGGCCAAGTATGTTGACGTCGCGCCCCGAAGCCGCGTCGCGGCCCGGAGGGCTACTCCCCGGAGGAAGAGTGCCCGGATTGTAACCGGACATCCGCCCGTTCCGGTACCGATACACTGAACGCTTCCCACCGTTGGAGCCCGCCATGCAATACCGCCGTCTCGGAACCTCAGGCCTCAAGCTGTCCGCGCTGTCCTTCGGTGCCTGGATCACCTTCGGTTCGCAGATCGGCCGCTCGCAGGCGCGCGACCTGATCGCCTGCGCGTGGGACCATGGCGTCAACTTCTTCGACAACGCCGAGGTCTACGCCAAGGGCGAGGCGGAACGCGTGATGGGGGATGTCATCGCCGACCTTCGCCTGCCGCGCGATGGCTATTGCGTCTCCAGCAAGGTGTTCTTCGGCAGTGCCAGGGACCCCGCACCGACCCAGCACGGCCTGTCGCGCAAGCATGTCACCGATGCCTGCCATGACGCGCTCAAGCGACTGCGCGTGGACTACCTCGACCTCTACTACTGCCATCGTGCCGACCCCGACACGCCGGTCGGCGAGACCGTGCAGGCGATGGATGCGCTGATCCGGCAGGGCAAGGTGCTGTACTGGGGCACGTCCGAGTGGTCGGCGGCCGAGTTGCGCGAGGCCTGTAAGTTCGCGCGCGCCAACGGTCTGCACGCGCCCACCATGGAACAGCCGCAATACAACCTGTTGCATCGCGAGCGGGTCGAGCTGGAGTACGCGCCGCTGTACGGCGAGTACGGCCTCGGCACCACCATCTGGTCGCCGCTGGCATCGGGCGTGTTGACCGGCAAGTACAACGACGGCGTGCCCGCCGATTCCCGGCTGGCCCAGGAAGACGCCGCCTGGCTGCAGGACAACATCAGGGGTGAAGCGGGGGAGGCGCGGCTGGCGCGCGCGCGGCGTTTCACCGCGGTCGCGGCGGAACTGGGCGTCGAGCCGGCGCCGCTCGCCATTGCCTGGTGCCTGCGCAATCCGCATGTCTCCAGCGTCATCCTCGGCGCCAGTCGCACCGCCCAGCTGGAACAGAACCTCAAGGCGCTGGACGTCCTGGAGGCGGTCGACGATCGCGGCTGGCAGCAGGTGAAGGCCGCGACGGCCTGAGACCCTCGGCCCGTGCCGGTACACCCGCACCCGGGGTGGCCGGCGATCGGCCGGGAGGCCCGCCCGCATCCCGCAGGGAAGGTCTGCGCCTTGACTCGATAATGAGAATCATTATCATCAAAGTCCCACTTCCAACGAGTCACGGCCATGTCCATGCGTCAGCCGATCGCTACTCCGTCCGTTGCCGTCCAGCGCCAGTCGAGCCCCGTGGAGCGCACCTTCACCCCG
>JAUIJO010000015.1 GCA_030431185.1 Gammaproteobacteria bacterium
CTGGTCTCGGTGTTGCTGGCGGTGGTGACCGGCAACCCGGCATGGGATGCCATCGGCACCATCGGCATCGGCGTGCTGCTGATCGTGATCGCGGTGCTGGTGGCGGTGGAGGTCAAGGCGATGCTGATCGGCCAGAGCGTCGACCCCGAGCGCCAACGGCAGATCCGCGCCTACCTCGAGGGCCGTCCAGAGATCGAGCGGCTCATCAGCCTGATCACCCTGCAACTGGGCAACGACGTGATGGTGTCGGTGCAGGCGCAGATGCGGGACGATATCGACACGCGGACCCTGGTCGAGCAGATCAACACCGTCGAACGCGGCATGAAGGCGGAGTTCCCGGATGTCCGCTGGAGTTTCTTCGAGCCCGACGTGAAGGCCGGGATCTGAGCTGCCTTGCGGTGGGCTGCGTCAGCCCGCCGCTTTCAGCCACTCCACCCGCCAGGACGCACCGGCTTCCCCCAAGGCGAGGGCCAGCGGCTCCAGCGCGGTCTTCAGCGAGCGATCGAGGTGCCAGGGCGGGTTGAGGACGAGCAGGCCACTGCCGTTCATGCGCAACGGCGAGTCGTCGGGATGCACCATCAGTTCGGCGACCAGCGATGACTTCGCCGGCAGGGTCGCCGCGCGGCGGAAGAACGGGTGCAGCGAGCGACGGCGCTTGATCGGATACCACAGCATGAAGACGCCCTGCGGCCAGCGTTCCAGGGATTGGCGCAGGGCGCCGAGGGCGTGGTCGAACTCCTCGAGCTGGGCTTCGTAGGGCGGGTCGACCAGGACCAGCCCACGGGCGAAGCGGGTCTCGCCGATGCGGGGCGGCAACAGCGCCTTGAGCGCGGCATAGCCATCCCGGGCGTGCACAGCCACGCGACGATCGTCGGCGAACGCGGCCTTCAGGGCGCGGGCTTCCTCCGGCTGGAGCTCGCAGGCGGCGATCCGGTCCTGCTCGCGCAGGGCATGGGCGAGCAGCCAGGGGGAGCCCGGGTACGCATCGGCGCCATGGGCCATGCGGCAGGCCTGCACGGCCTGCAGGTAGCGCTCGACCGGTTCGCATTGGCGGGCCGTCGCCAGCAGGCGCCCGATACCGCCATCCGCCTCTTCGGTGCGCCGGGCCTGCTCGGCGTCCAGTCGGTACAGGCCCCGGCCGGCGTGGGTGTCGATCGCGAACATCGGTGCCGGCTTGGCGGCCAGCGCATCGCACACCGCGAGAAGGGCGACATGCTTGATGACATCGGCGTGGTTGCCGGCGTGGAAGGCGTGGCGGTAGTTCATCGGGAGCGGTTCGTCGGCAGGACGTCCATCGTACGGGCTCCGGTGCCGCAAGTGTCGCCGCGGTCCGGTCCAGGGTGCAGGCCGTCCTCCGCGGCGGATATGCTGTACCCGCTTCCCATTCCCGAATGCCGCCATGCCCCGGATCCTGCTGGTCGAGGACGAGACCGACATCGCCGACACCGTCCGCTACGCGCTGGAGACCGCGGGATTCGGCGTGGACCATGCCCCCACGGCCGGCGAGGCCGAGTCGCTGGCATCGGCGGGCCGGCACGAGCTCGCGATCCTCGATATCGGCCTGCCCGACATCGATGGGCTCGAACTGTGCCGGCGCCTGCGCCGCCATCGCGACCTGCCGGTGATCTTCCTCACCGCCCAGGCTGGCGAGATCGACCGCATCCTCGGGCTGGAGCTCGGCGCGGACGACTACGTGACCAAGCCGTTCTCGCCCCGCGAGCTGGTCGCGAGGGTGCGCGTGGTGCTGCGGCGCGGCCAGCGCCAGGCCGAACCGCCGAGCCGCGCCGGCGGTTTCGAGCACGACCTTGCCGGTCGCCGCATCCGCTACCGCGGCCAGTTGCTCGACCTCACGCGCTACGAGTACGGGCTGTTGGCCGCGCTGCTGCAGCGTCCCGGGGCCGTGCTTTCGCGCGGCCAGCTGATGGACCGGGTCTGGGGCGACGCGCTGGAGAGCGGCGACCGCACCGTCGACACGCACGTCAAGACGCTGCGGGCCAAGCTCAGGAGCGCCGCCGGCGACGCGGAGCCCGACGCGATCCGCACGCATCGCGGGCTCGGCTACTCGCTCGACGTCGAAGCCGGGCCGGCCTGAGCCCGGGGTGCGGATGCCATGAAGATCGGCCTGCGGATTTTCCTGGGGTACTTCCTCATCGTCGCGGTCGCCGCCCTGCTGCTGGCACGCGTGTTCCTGGCCGAAGTGAAGCCGGGCGTCCGCCAGGCCATGGAAGACACGCTGGTCGACAGCGCCAACGTGCTGGCGGAGCTCGCCACCGACGATTTCCTCGCCGGCCGCATCGACAACGGTCGTTTCGCGGGGCGTATCCGCGCGCTGGGGCGGCGCGACCTCGGGGCGGAGATATGGGGCTTCGACAAGCGCGCGACGCAGTACCGGGTCTACGTCACCGATGCGAGCGGCACCGTGGTGTTCGACAGCCAGGGTCGCGATGTCGGCAAGGACTACTCGCGCTGGAACGACGTATACCTGACCCTGCGGGGCCGGTACGGCGCGCGGTCCAGTCCGGAGACCCCGGGCGATCCCGCTTCGACGGTGATGCACGTGGCCGCGCCGATCCGCGACGACAGTGGCGCGATCGTCGGCGTGCTGACGGTCGCCAAGCCCAATCGCACCATCGAGCCCTTCATCGCGCGCAGCCAGCAGGTGGTGCTGCGCTGGGGCCTGCTGCTCTTGGGCGTGGCGCTGGCGGTGGGCATGTTCGCGGCCGGATGGCTGTCGCGGCAGCTGCAGGGCCTGCAACGCTACGCCAAGGCGGTGACCGACGGGGAGCGCGCCACGCCGCCGCGCGCGAGCGGCGAGTTCCAGGCGCTCGGCGAGGCGCTGGAGACGATGCGTGGCAGGCTCGAGGGCAAGCAGTACGTCGAGCAGTACGTGCACGCCCTCACCCATGAGATGAAAAGTCCCCTGGCGGCCATCCGGGGAAGTGCCGAGCTGTTGGAGGAGGGGACGTCTGGGAGGGCGCCCGACGGGGTGCCGATGAGCGACGCGGACCGCCATCGTTTCGCCGCCCGCATCCGCCGCCAGAGCGAACGCCTGGCCCTGATGATCGACAAACTGCTGGCCCTGGCGGCGGTCGAGCATCGCCAGCAGCTCGACGCGCCCCGGCCGTTGGACGCGGGCGACCTCCTCGATGAGGCCCTGGAGGCGGCCCGCCCGGGGCTCGACCTGGCCGGGGTCGAATGCCGCGCCGAGCGGCCCGTCCCCGCCTTGACGGTGCGCGGCGACGCCTTCCTGCTTCGCCAGGCCCTGGTCAACCTGATGGAGAATGCCGCCGACTTCGCACCCCGCGGCAGTGGTGTCGGACTGAAGGCCTTCGTGGAAGGCGCTACGTGTGTCTTCGAAGTCAGCGATCGCGGACCCGGCATCCCGGGCTACGCGCTGGAACGCGTGTTCGAGCGCTTCTACTCGCTGGCCCGCCCCGACGGCGGCAGTCGCAGCAGCGGGCTGGGACTTTGCTTCGTCGCCGAAGTCGCGGCGCTGCATGGCGGGGGCGTGGCATTGTCCAATCGTGAAGGCGGCGGCGCCGTGGCCCATCTGCGGGTACCCCTGTCGGCGCGTTGACGGGGCTCGCCATCCGGGCCAGGCGTTCGCTTCACGTCCACTTCACCGGCCCGCCTCCGGCGCCACGCATCGCGCCGCCATGCTGCCCCCGTCGCAACAACGGGAGGACGACATGCGCTTGTGGATGAAGATTCTGCTGGTGGCGGGCATGACGCTCGCCATCCTGGTGCCCTTGACGATGATCCGTGGCGTGATCCAGGAGCGCCAGATGTACCGCGTGCAGGCCGTGCAGGAGGTAGAGCGCAGCTACGCCGGTGCACAAGCGTTCTCCGGCCCCGTGCTGGTGGTGCCCTATACCGACACGGTCTGGGTGGACGAGAAGGGCGAGGACGGTGCCACGCGCCGGGTCGAACGCGAGCAGGCGCGTCGTTGGCTGTTCTTCCCCGAGACCCTCGAGGTGGGGGGGCCGATGCGGCCCGACACCCGTCGCCTGGGCCTGCACGAAGTACGCGTCTACGAATGGGACGGGGTGGCGAAGGCGCGCTTCCGGGCGGCGATCCCCGCCACCGACACCGACGTGCGGCGCCGGATCGGGCGACCCTGGATCGACTACGGTTTCGCCGACGTGCGCGGCCTGCTGGAGCCGCCGGTGCTTCGCGTCGATGGCCGCACGCTCGCGGTCGAGGACGGCCTGGGCGGCGACGACGGCACCGGCGTACATGCCCGCCTGCCGGTGCCGGCACCCGGCAGCACGCTGTCGCTCGACACGCGCCTCGATTTCACCCTGGGGGGCACCGAATCGCTGTCGCTTGTGCCGCTGGGCAGCCAGAACACATTCGCCGTGGCGTCGAGCTGGCCGCATCCCCGTTTCAGCGGCAGTTTCCTGCCGCGCACCCGCGACATCGGCGCCAGCGGTTTCGACGCGCGCTGGCAGGTCGCCTCGGTGGCCACCAATGCGCAGCGCCAGTACCGCGAGGGCCGGCGCCTGCCGGGCAGCATCGGCACGGGCAGCGGCCCAGATCCCGCCGAGGCCCACCGGCGCGGCCCGCTGGACGCGGTCGAGGTCGCGCTGGTCGAGCCGGTGAACGTGTATTCGCAGGCGGACCGGGCCAGCAAGTACGGCCTGCTGTTCGTCCTGCTGACCTTCGTGGGCTTCTTCATCTTCGAACTGGTCAAGCAACTGCGCATCCACCCGATCCAGTACGGACTGGTCGGCCTGGCCCTGGCGATCTTCTTCCTGCTCCTGGTCAGCCTGAGCGAGCACATCGACTTCGCCTGGGCCTACCTCGTCGCGAGCGTGGCCTGCATCGGCCTGGTGGGTTTCTACCTGGTCGCTGTATTGCGAAGCGCGCTGCGTGGCTGGGGTTTCGCGGCCATGCTGGCGACCCTGTACGCCGCCCTCTACGGCTTGCTGGTCTCGGAGGACAATGCGCTGGTCCTCGGCGCGGGCCTGCTGTTCGTGATCCTCGCCGGCCTGATGGCGATCACCCGCAAGGTGGACTGGTACCAGCTCGCGAGCAGCGGCGCGCCGACGCTGCCGCGCGGCTGACGCGGCCGGCCGCTTCCGGGTTGGAGCGTCCACGCGCTCCCCCCGGATCGCCGGGCCCGATCCTGCCGGGGGCATGACCGGTCGCGTCGGGCGTCCCAACGGTTCCGTGACGGGTCTCACAGACCCTAGAATCCTTTCATGAACACGGCAACCCGCACGATCGAGACCCGCACGCTATCCGGGACGGCGATCCAGGCCCACGTCGTCGACCTGGCCCGCTTGCGGATCGAGGTGTTCCGCGGCTGGCCCTACCTCTACCAGGGCGACGCCCGCTACGAGGCGAACTACCTCAAGGTCTACCTGCAATCGGCCCACAGCATCGTGGTGCTCGCCACGGAGGGCGACAAGGTGGTGGGCGCGTCGACCGGCCTGCCGCTGGAGGATGAAAGCGAGGCCTTCCGGAAGCCCTTCGAAGACAGCTCCATTTCGCCTGCGGAGGTGTTCTATTTCGGTGAGTCGGTGCTGTTGCCACCCTATCGTGGACGCGGACTCGGGCACCGTTTCTTCGACGCCCGCGAGGCTCATGCCCGCTCGCTCGGCGGGCTCCGCTGGACGGCGTTCTGCGCGGTGCAGCGCGATGGCGACGATCCCAGGCGTCCTCCCTTCCACCGTGGGCACGAGGACTTCTGGCGCAAGCGGGGCTATTCGCCGCGGCCGGACCTGAGCGTGCGCCTGCCGTGGAACGAGGTCGACGTCGGCGAGATGGACCACGTGCTGACCTACTGGATGCGGCCGCTGGAGCGGGTGTGATGCCGACCGCGTCGACCACCGGCCCGCTGCGGGTCGCGGCGGCGAAATACGTCGTCGAGCCGCGCGCGCGGGGTTTCGATTTCGATGCGTTCGCGCGCAAGCAGGCCGACTGGCTTGACGAGGCCCGCGGGGCGGGCGCGCGGTGGGCGGTGCTGCCCGAATACCTGTCGCTGGAACTGGCCGCGGCGCATCCCGTGGCCGTGCATGCCGACCTGCTGGCCTCGCTGCGGGCCTTGCAGGCGCATCACGACGACTGGCGCGCGCTGTACGCGGGCCTGGCGCGATCGACCGGCATGCACGTCACCGCAGGGAGCTTCCTGCTCGAGGTGGAAGCGGGGCGGTGGCGGAACCGCAGCTATCATTTCGCCCCCGACGGCGGCTGTGCATGGCAGGACAAACTGCACCTCACCGGATTCGAGAAGCGCACCGGGGTGATCGACCCGGGCGACGCGTTGAAAGTGTTCGACGGGGCCGCGGGACGCTTTGGCATCGCGGTCTGCTACGACAGTGAGTTTCCCTTGCCGGTCCGCGCCCAGTGCGAGGCAGGGGCGCGGGTCATCGCCGTGCCCAGTTGCACCGATACCGAGGCGGGAGCCACGCGGGTGCGCGTGGGTTGCATGGCGCGCGCACTGGAGAACCGCTGTTTCGTGGTGCAGTCCGTCACCGCGGGCCAGGCGCCCTGGAGCCCGGCACTGGACGCGAACACGGGGGAGGCCACGATCCACTGCCCGATGGACGTGGGCCTGCCGCCCGACGGCGTGTTGGCGCGGACCCATGGGGAGCAGCGATGGGCCATCGCCGACCTGGACTTCGCGCAGCTCGATGCCAGCCGGGCCGATGCGCAGGTCGCCAACGACCTGGACTGGCCGGCCCAGTCACGTCCTGCGGTGCTGCGAGCGCGGCTCGAGGGCGCCGGCCGCTGACTCCGACCGGTCTCAGGCCAGCAGCGAGACGCCCGGGACCAGCCACAACGAGAAGGCCGCCAGGCCGATGCCGATGGCCGTCGCCGCCAGTACGTCGCTCGGCCAGTGCAGGCCCAGTACCACGCGCGAGAGGGCCACGCTCAGGGTGAAGGGCAACAGCAGCCAGGCGAGGCCGGGGTAGTGCGCGGTCGCGACCAGGCTGAAGGCGACCGCGTGCAGGGTGTGGCCGGAGGGGAAGCTGAACTCGTCCAACGGCGCCACCAGCGCGTGGATGCGGCGATCGGTGGCGAACGGACGGGGACGCCGCGTCCAGCGCTTGAGCCCCTTGTACAGGGTCAATGCAATGACGCCGGTCGCGGCCATGTGGACCGATGCCGCCAGGCCGGCCATGCCATCGAACACGATGAGCGCGGCCATCAGCAGGTACCAGAACACGCCATCGCCCAGGCGGCTGATGGTGGCGAAGAAGCGACAGGGCCAGGATCGCCTCTCGCCCCACTGGTTGGCGCGCAGGCACCATCCCGAATCGCCCAGGCTGGCGCCGTCGATCAATCGTTTGTGCAGGGGCAGGCGTTGCATCGCGGTCTCCTCAGGGCGTGCCGGCCATGGCGGTGGAAGCGGTGCCGGGCGCGGCCAGGCCCTCCAGGATCGCGTCGAGGTCGGCCGCGACCTGTTCCGGGCGCAGGGATGAAACGCCTTGTCGGCATTCGCGCGACATCCGCTCGCGCAAGGCGTCGTCCTGCGCGAGCCGGCAACTGGCGGCGACGAAGGCATCGTCGTCTCCCTCGGCGATGGTGAAGCCGTCGCGTCCGTCGCGGAGGCGTTCGCGCGCCGCGCCATAGTCGAAGGCGACGGTCGGCAGGCCGCTCGCCATGGCCTCGAGCGTGACGTTGCCGAAGGTTTCGCTGCGGCTGGGGAATGGGAACAGGTCGCCGCTCGCGCAATGCCGTGACAGTTCCGCGCCGCGTTGCATGCCGCAGAAGATGAAGTCGGGGTTGTCGCGCTGCAGGCGTTGCCGGGCGGGTCCGTCGCCGATCCAGACGAAGCGCGCGTCCGGGCGGAGCACCTGTATCGCGCGGAAGGCGCGCACTGCCAGGTCCAGGTTCTTTTCCGCCGCGATGCGTCCCAGGTAGACCACCCCCAGTGCATTGCCGATCAGGCCCCAGGCCTGCCGCAGAGCGGGGTCGCGGTGCGCGGGGTCGAAGCGCTGCGTGTCGACGGCCCGGGGCAGGTGCAGCACGTCGTGGAAGCCCTGGCCGCGCAGGAAGCCGGCGAGCTCGGCGGTGGGGACCAGCGTGGCGTTGGCGCGATTGTGGAAGTGCCGCATCCAGGCCAGTGCGGGCGCGCCGAGGAAGCCGACGCCGTAGTCGCGCATGTACTCGTCGAAGCGCGTGTGCAGCCCCGTGGCGACCGGTACGCGCAGGGAGCGTGCGGCACGCAGCGCGGACCAGCCGAGCGGTCCTTCGGTCGCCACGTAGATCGCATCCGGGGGGCAGGCACGCCAGCGACGGCGCAAGGACCCGCCCGCGGGGAGGCCCAGGCGCAGGCCCGGGTAGCGGGGCAGCGGAACACCGCGTACCAGCTGTTCATGTGGCAGGGCGCTGTCCGCCCGACCCTGGCGCGGCCGGATCACGTCGACCGCATGGCCGCGCGCGCGGAGCCCGCGTTCCAGACGTTGCACGGTCAGCGCGACGCCATTGATCTCGGGTGGATACGTCTCGGTGACGATGGTGTAGCGCATGCACGCCTCCCCGGTTTGGGGAAGCATCCACCCGCGAGGTGTAGCGGCTGTTGCAAGGGGGTTACGCAGTCATGACGCGGCGGGCCCGAGGGGTCGTCCCGCGCGGCCACACGCCCGCGGCCGGTGCTCAGCTTTCGTCGTAGCCGAACGAGATCCCGAGCCCGGCGATGTCGCCCGATTCGCCCTCCAGGTCGGCCTGGAGCAGGGGGCGGGCCTCCAGCCAGCGGCGCGGCAGGGTGAGCTGCAGGTGGTTGCCCTTGGCGACCAGGTCCAGCTGCGGTATCGGGTCGGCCTCGTGCGAGCGGTGCAATAGCACCGCCAGGCGCAGCAGTGCCGAGCTGTGTCGTGCACCTGCAAGCAGGCGGTCGGGCAGGGCGTCGAACGCGGACTTCGGGATCCGCCGCCGGTGGGTGCGGATCATCGCGGCGAGGAACTGCTGCTGCTGGCGCGAGAAGCCCGAAATGTCGGTGTGCTCGGCGAGGTAGGCCCCGTGCACGTGGTACTGGCTGTGCGCGATGGAGAGGCCGATCTCGTGCAGGCGGGCGGCGTTGACCAGCATCACGCGGTCGTCGTCGTCCAGTTGCCAGGCCTCGGCGACCTGTTCGAACAGGCGCATCGCGGTGGCTTCGACCCGGCGCGCCTGGGCGTCGTCGATGCCGTAGCGCTGCATGAGCGCCGCCACGGCGGACTCGCGCGGGTCGTGCTCGCCGCCGCGCCCGACCATGTCGTAGAGCACGCCTTCGCGCATCGCCGCCTTGCTGACTGCCATGCGTTGCAGGCCCAGCGCGTCGAAGGCCGCCTGCATGATCAGGATGCCGCCGGCGATGACCGGCCGGCGTTCGGCGGACAGGCCGGGCAGGTCGATCTCGTCCAGGTTGGACGCCTGCAGCAGGCGGTCGCGCAGCGGCGGCAGCGCCTCGGCTGTGATCGCCCCCTTGGTGAGTTTCATGGTGCGGCAGATCTCGCCGATCGCCTTGCATGTGCCCGACGCGCCGATGGCCTCGTCCCAGCCCAGCATGCGGTAGGCGTTGGCGAACTGCTGGAATTCCGCGCTGATCTCGGCGAGCGCGCCGTTCCATTTCTTGCGCGATAGCTTGCCGTTGCCGAAGAAGCGGCGCGTGCTCGCCACGCAGCCCACCTGCAGGCTCTCGCGCTCGATCGCGTCGAATCCCGAGCCGATGATGAACTCGGTGGACCCGCCGCCGATGTCCATCACCAGGCGCAGCTGCTGCGGCTTGGGCGGCTGCGCGTGCGCGACGCCCAGGTAGATCAGGCGTGCTTCCTCGCGTCCCGACACCACCTCGATGGCGTGTCCCAGCGCGGTTTCGGCGGGCACCAGGAATGCCTGGGGCGCCGCCAGCCGGCGTACCGTGTTGGTGGCGATGGCGCGCACGCGCTGCGGGGGGATGTCCCGCAGGCGCTGGCCGAAGCGTGCCAGGCAGTCGAGCGCGCGCACCCGGACCTCGGGGGTCAGCCCGCCCTTGCCGTCCAAGCCCTCCGCCAGGCGCACCGTCTCGCGCAACCGGTCGACCACGCGCAACTGGCCCAGCATGTAGCGGGACACCATCATGTGGAAGCTGTTGGAGCCCAGGTCGACGGCGGCCACCAGGTCGCCGTCCTTGAGGGGCAGTCTCGCCGCATGCAACAAACCGTTCATGCGGAGATGATCGTTCATCCGCAGAGAGACGCCAACAGGGAAAGTTGCGCGGCGTGCGGGGCCTCGCCCTCGGCGGGGGTGATCCGATCGTAGCTGCCGTCGCTCTGCAGCGCCCAGGCGTTCTGGTTGTCGGCGAGGTAGTTGGCGACCACCTCGGCGTGCACGCGCGCGGCGACGTCGGGATCGAGGATCGGGAAGCAGGTTTCCACCCGGCGCAACAGGTTGCGCTCCAGCCAGTCGGCGCTCGAGCACAGCAGGTCGGGCTGGCCGTCGTTGGCGAACCAGTACACGCGATGGTGCTCGAGGAAGCGCCCGACGATCGAGCGTACCCGGATGTTGTCCGAGACCCCGGGCACGCCCGGGCGCAGGGTGCAGGCGCTGCGCACGATCAGGTCGATCCGCACCCCGGCCTGGGAGGCACGATAGAGCGCCCGCACCACCTGGGGTTCGTTCAGGGCGTTCATCTTGGCGACGATGTGCGCGGGTCGCCCGGCGCGTGCGTGCTGGGTCTCCCGGTCGATCCGCTTGAGGACCCCGTCGTGCAGGGTGAAGGGCGACTGCAGGAGGCGCTTGAGCTTGATCGAAGGCGCCAGGCCGGAGAGCTGCTGGAAGATCAGGTGGACATCGTTGCCGATCTCCGGGTCGGCCGTGAACAGGCCCAGGTCGGTGTACAGGCGCGCGGTGCCGGAGTGGTAGTTGCCCGTGCCCATGTGCACGTAGCGGCGCAGCTTGCCGTCCTCGCGTCGCACGATCAGCAGCATCTTGGCGTGGGTCTTGAACCCCACCACGCCATAGACCACCTGCACGCCGGCTTCCTGCAGGCGGTCGGCGAAGCCCAGGTTGGCCTCTTCGTCGAAGCGCGCGCGCAGCTCGACCACCGCCGTCACGTCCTTGCCGTTGCGCGCGGCCTGGACCAGTTGCTCGACGATGGGCGAGTCCTTGCCGGAGCGGTACAGCGTCTGCTTGATCGCGAGGACCTGCGGGTCCTCCGCCGCCTGGCGCAGCAGCTCCAGCACCGGCGTGAAGGCATCGAAGGGATGGTGCAGCAACACGTCGCCCCGGCCGATGCGGTCGAACATCGCCTCCATGCCGGGCAGCTGGCGCTGGTGGAACGCCGCGTACTTCAGGTCCAGCCGGGTGACGAGGTCGTAGACCTGGATCACCCGGTTGAGGTTGACCGGGCCATTGATCCGATAGACCGCGTTCTCGTTGAGGTCGAAGTTCTCCAGCAGCGTACGGACGATGTCGTCCGGGCACTGGTCGGCGATCTCCAGCCGGACCGCGCGCAGGTAACCGCGCCCCACCAGCTCGTCGCGCAGGGCCAGGGCGATGTTGTCGACTTCCTCTTCGTCGACCAGCAGCTCGGAGTTGCGCGTCACGCGGAACTGGTAGGCGCCCTTGACCTCCATCCCCGGGAACAGCTCGTCGACGAAGGTCGACAGCACGGCGGACAGGAACACGAAGTCGTTGGGACCGCCCGAGACGTTCTCGGGCAGCTGGATGATGCGCGGCAGCGAACGCGGCGCGCGGACGATGGCGAGGTTGCCGTCGCGGCCGAAGGCGTCGCGGCCCTTGAGCACCACGACGATGTTGAGCGACTTGTTGAGGATCTTCGGGAACGGATGCGCCGGATCGAGACCCAGCGGCGACAGCACCGGCATGATCTCGTCGCGGAAGTAGGCCAGCAGCCAGCGCTTCTGGCGGCTGTTCCAGCTGTCGCGGCCGAGCACGCGCACCCCGGCTTCGTCCAGCGCGGGCCGCAGCACGTGGTTCCAGCAGTCGTACTGGGCCTCGACGAGTTCGGCGGCGCGGTCGTGGATGCGCGCCAGCACGGTCGACGGCGACAGGCCGTCCGGCGCCGGCGTCAGGCCCAGGTCGCCGGCATGGCGCAGGGTGCCGGCGCGGATCTCGAAGAACTCGTCGAGGTTGGTGCAGGAGATGCACAGGTACTTGAGGCGCTCCAGCAGGGGCACGGCGTCGTCCTGTGCCTGCGCCAGGACGCGGAAGTTGAAGTCCAGCTGCGACAGCTCGCGGTTGAAATAGAGCGAGGGGTCGTACAGCGAGATGCCCGTGTCTCCCGGCGTGGCATCGGGGCGGGTGTCGTGAGCGGCGTTCATGGACATGCCTCAGGAGTGTACGTGGGCTGGGGGGCCGGCGTGGGCGGGTGCATCGTTCGGGCGGGTCCATGCCGCGCCGAAATGGCAGGAGAAGGTGCTGCCCTGGCCGACCTCGCTGCTGATCTCCAGCCGCGCCTCGTGGAGTTGCAGGACATGCTTGACGATGGCGAGGCCCAGGCCCGTGCCGCCGCTCTCGCGGGAGCGGCTGGTCGAGACCCGGTAGAAGCGCTCGGTGATGCGGGGCAGGTGGCTGGCGGGGATGCCATAGCCGCTGTCGGTCACCTGCAGCGCCGCGCCGCCGGCCGGGTCGGGTCGCCAGGCGATCTCGATGCGGCCGCCGGCCGGCGTGTAGCGCACGGCGTTGCTGACCAGGTTGGAGAACGCGCTGTGCAGTTCCTTGCCCGATCCGACCAGGTCGACGTGGGCGCTGTCGTCGATCTCGATCTGGTGCCGGCCCTGGCTCAGGGCCGCGGCCTCGCGGCGCAGGGTGTTGAGCATCGACGGCATCGACACGTGTTCCTCGGCCTGCAGCTGGTCCTGCGACTCGAGCCGGGACAGCGTCAACAGGTCCTCGACGAGCTGGGTCATGCGCTGGGACTGGCGTTGCATCTCCGAGAGCATCGGGGCCCAGTCGGGCTGCTCCTCGGGATCGAGCATGTCCAGGTAGCCGTGGATGACGGTGAGGGGCGTGCGCAGTTCGTGTGAGACGTTGGCGACGAAATCGCGGCGCATCTGCTCCAGCTGCAACAGGCGGCTGACGTCGCGGGCGACCATCAGCCACAGGTTCTCGGAGTAGGGGATCAGGCGCAGGCTGAGGGTCGCGCCGGGGTTGAGCGGCGACCAGGTCTCCAGGGGCTCGGCGTTGCGCCCGGCTGCCATCCAGTGCGCCAGGGGCATCGGCTGCAGGCGCTGGACCAGCGACGCGCCGATGTCGTCGGGATAGCGCAGGCCCAGCAGGCGCGTGCCGGCCTCGTTGAACCACTGGATGCGCTGGCTGTTGCGTTCCACCACGATGATCGCGTCGGGCAACGCGGCGGCGGCCGCCCGGTAGGCGCGCAGCATTTCCATCAGGCGACGCTTGCGACCGCGCATCTCGCCCTGGGTGCGATAGAGCAGCCGGTCGAGTTCGTTCCACACACCGTCGCTGTCGGAGGGGGTGAGGCGCTGGCGCGCGGTCAGGCGGATCAGGACCTTGCGCAGCCGCCAGTAGTGCCAGGCGACGATGCCCAGCGCGGTGGCGGTGAGGACCGGGAACAGCTGCCCGCCCAGCAGGCCCAGCACCGTGGCGGCCGCCAGGATGAGCAGGAGCAGGCCGAGGGTACGGAACCAGGCGGAGCGGGCGCGGGGAGGCATGGCAGTCAGAGTGTAGTCCGGTCGGCCGGGCCCCGTTGCGGACGGCGCGTCCGCGGGACCCCGGCCAGGGTCAGGCCTCGGCCGATGCCGAGAAACGATAGCCCGACCCGCGCACGGTCTGGACCATGCCGTCGAACGCGTGCGGCTCCAGGGTCTTGCGCAGGCGGCGGATATGCACGTCGACCGTGCGCTCCTCGACGTAGACGCTGCCGCCCCACACGTGGTCGAGCAGCTGCGTGCGCGAGTAGACGCGCTCGGGGTGGGTCATGAAGAAATGCAGCAGGCGGTATTCGGTGGGGCCGATCTGCACCGGCTGGTCGTCGGCGAACACGCGGTGCGCGGCCCCGTCGATGCGCAGGCCGCCCACCGAGACGCTGCCGTCCTCGTCGTCCTCGCGGGAGCGGCGCAGCACCGCGCGGATGCGGGCCAGCAGCTCGCGGGCGGAGAAGGGCTTCACCACGTAGTCGTCGACGCCGGCCTCCAGGCCGCCCACCCGGTCGTTCTCCTCGCCGCGCGCGGTGAGCATGATGATCGGGATCTCGCGGGTCAGGGACTCCTTGCGCCAGCGGCGGGCCAGCTCCAGGCCACTGGTCCCGGGCAGCATCCAGTCGAGCAGGATCAGGTCCGGCACGCGGTCGGCGATGGCCGATTGCGCTTCGCGCGCATCGCCCGCATGGACCGGCTCGTACTCGCCCTTGCGCAGGGCAAAGGACACCATGTCACGGATGGCAGGTTCGTCTTCTACGATCAGGATGCGCTTCTGCACGCGGTCACCAGTGGGGGTTGTGCGAGCCATCCCGGGGTGGACCAGCCTGGAATCCCCCGGGTCGACAGAGCCGGCAGGAGCCGGATCCGGCTTCGCTGGCATGGCCGGAGGGACGTCCGGCAGGGCCACGACCTGCATCCTCGTTGCATGTCCGGAGCCGCGGGGCTCCTCGAAGCGACCCCAGTAGACTACGGTTTTATGACTCCCGCGTGACAGCCTCTCCTGCTCGATCGCACAGGTCGGCGTGATGGAGGCTCAGTCGCGGCGGAGGTCTTCGTCGCGGATGCCCTGGCGTCGAAGCTCCAGGACCGTCGGGGTGATCGCGGCGATGCGGGACTCGATCCGCGCCCGGGCGTAGTAGTCCAGGTCATCGCGTTTCTTGAGCAGGTTGAGGCGGGTCAGGGCCAGTTCCGGACGTCCGTTGAGGTATGCGGCCTCGGCATACGCTTCACCGGCCCGGATCGGGTCCCCTGCGATCTCGCAGGCGCGGGCGAACACCTGCTGGAACTCCGGGTCGCCGCCGGAGCGCGACAGGAGTGGCCGGAGCACGGCCTGGGCACGCTTGCCCGATTCGGGGGTGTTGTATTCGGCGAGCGCGCGGGCATAGGTCAGGGCGACCGCGCGATCGTTGGGCGATCGCCGCAGCATGGCCTCGAAGCGGTCGCGGGCCTGTTCGCGCTGGCCGCTCCTGGACTCGGCTTCGGCCAGGCCGAGTGTCACCCAGGTGTCATCCGGGCGCGCGCGGTGCAGCGCCGCGAGCTTGTCGGCCGCGTCGTGCGCCTTGCCGTTGCGGAGCAGGGCGATGGCCTGCCCGTAGCGTTGTGCTTCGTCGAGTTCGCCGGTACGGGCGATCTGCTCGTACTCGCGGACCGCATCGGTCGGCGTGTCGGCGCTGAGGACCCGCAGGCGTTCGCGTGCCATCTCGTACAGGCCGGTGCCGCCGCCTGCCAGGGCGTGGGTATCGATCACCAGTCCCCCGGGCAGCAGGGGGTTGGTGCTGGGCGTGGTGGCGCTGCCATAGCGGGCATTGCCGGGCCGTTCCTGCCGGCACTCGTCGTCGCCGTCCGGGGAGCGGACGCAGACTTCGCCGCCGTTGCCATTGGCAAGGCGGATCTGGCGAGCGCGTTCCTTGGCCTCGGTGATGCGGGTGGTGGTGACCGGGTGGGTGCGCAGGTAGTCGGGGAAGTCGCCATAGTAATTGGCTGCGTTCGTCCGTGATTTGGCCTGCATCGTCGCGAAAAAGTCCGCCATCGCGACGGGGTCGTAGTCGCTCCTCGACAGCGTCTGGATGCCCAGGCGGTCGGCCTCGGACTCATTCGCCCGTGTGTAATTGATCTGGCGTTGCTGCATCAGCCCCATCGCTCCGACCATCGCCGCCTGGGCGGCATCGTCGGCCGAATTGCCGCCCGCGGCCTGGGCGGCTGCCAGCGCACCCAGCATCGCCAGCAGGATCGGGATCTGGTCGCGCTGGGCACGCTCCACGCCGCGCAGCACGTGGTACTGGGTGACGTGGGCGATCTCGTGGGCCACCACGCCCGCCACCTCGTCCTCGCGCTCGCTGGCCAGCACGAGGCCCGCGTTCACGCCGATGTACCCGCCCAGCGTGGCGAACGCGTTGATCTGCCGCTCGCGCATCATGAAGAACGTGAAGGGCTGGGTCGGCCGATCGCTGTTGGCGGCCAGCTGGCTGCCCATGGCGGACAGCCAGGCATCGATGAGCGGGTCTTCCAGTACGTACTCGTAGTGCCGCAACTGGGCCAGCATCATCGCCCCGTACTCTTCCTGCTGGGTCGGGCTCAGCAGCTCGCCCGCCGAGGAGCCGATGTCGGGCAGGCGGTTCTCCTGTGCCGGGGCGCAAACGCTGGCGAGGGCCAAGGTGACGGCGATGGCAAGTGGAGCGATCCGGCGCAATGTGAACCTCGTCGATGCGTGGGCGGGGCGGCGTGACCCGAGCATGGGCCCGCCCGGGTCGGGTGGCGTGAATCCCCGGTTAACCGCGCCGGGCGGACGCGCCGGTGTCGCGACGCTGGAAAACCCTTCGCGGCATGCCCATATTCGACAATACCGCGTATCGCAAAGTTTCCGCAGGAGTTTCCACTTGAACAGCCCGAGCACCCCGGACGACGCCCGGCGTCCCGAGATCACCCTCTACAGCTCCGCCATCTGCCCCTACTGCGTGGCCGCCAAGAACTTCCTCAAGAGCAAGGGCCAGACCTGGCGCGAGGTGCGCATCGACCTCGACCCGGAGGCCCGCGAACGCATGGTCGCGCTGGCCCGGCGCACCAGTGTCCCGCAGATCTTCATCGGCGATGTCCACGTCGGAGGCTACGACGACATGATCGCGTTGCACCGCGCGGGTGGCCTCGAGCCGCTCCTGGAAGGCGGCGCATGAGCGGCCCCTCGGAGGGGCAGGGCGAGCAGGACCGCATCGAGGCATTCACGGCGTTCCGCAAGCGGATGAACGAACGCATCCTGGCCGAACCCAACCAGGTGGTGCGGCGCTTCTTCGCGCTCGATACCCAGACGTACCAGGCCGGCGCGCTCGACGTGAAGACCAAGGAGCTGCTGGGCCTGGTCGCCTCGCTGGTGCTGCGCTGCGACGACTGCATCAGTTACCACGTGGCGCAATGCCGCGAAGCCGGGGTCGAGCGCGACGAGATGTTCGAGGCGTTCTCGGTCGGACTGGTCGTCGGCGGGTCCATCGTGATCCCCCACATGCGCCGGGCGGTCGACTTCCTCGACCAGCTCGAGCAGGGCGCGGTGGAGGCGCCCGGCGCCGTCCACGACCACGGCTGAGCGCGTCCGGGCAGCGCTCCGGGCGCGCGCGTGGCGGGCGCCCGGGGATCGCCCTCGTGGCGTGCCACGTGCGCCGGGAGCGGGGCAGGGTCTGAAAAGACCCGGCGTCTCAGGCATAATTGTCCGGCTAACCATTCGGCGGCGTACCTCCCCCACGCCCGCCCCCAGCTGGAAGAACACCCTTATGACGCAGACGATTACCGTCATCCGTGGCGATGGCATCGGCCCGGAAATCATGGACGCCACCCTGCACGTGCTCGACACCATGGACCTGGGCCTGCAGTACGAGGACGCCGACGCCGGGCTGGTCGCGCTCGAGAAGCACGGCGAGCTGATCCCGCAGTCCACGATGGATTCGATCCGCCGCAACCGCGTCGCGCTCAAGAGCCCGTTGACCACGCCGGTCGGCGAAGGCTTCAGCTCGATCAACGTCGAGCTGCGCAAGCGCTTCGACCTGTACGCCAACGTGCGTCCGGCCAAGTCCTTCCCCAACACCCAGTCGCGCTTTCCGAGCGACGTGGACCTGATCACCGTGCGCGAGAACACCGAGGGCGCCTATATCGGCGAAGGCCAGGAAGTGTCGGCCGACGGCGAAACCGCGGTGCTGACGCAGAAGGTGACCCGTCGCGGTTCCGAGCGGATCGTCCGCTACGCCTTCGAGCTGGCGCGCAAGGTCGGTCGCCGCAAGGTCACCGTGGTGCACAAGGCGAACATCCTGAAGTCGACCTCCGGCCTGTTCCTCAAGACCGCGCGCGCGGTGGCCGAGGAGTACCCCGACATCGAGTGCGACGAGATGATCGTCGACGCGTGTTGCATGAAGCTGGTGATGCAGCCCGAGAAGTTCGACGTGATCGTGACCACCAACCTGTTCGGCGACATCCTCTCGGACCTGTGCGCCGGTCTCGTCGGCGGCCTGGGCCTGGCGCCGGGCGCGAACATCGGCTCGGACGCAGCGATCTTCGAAGCCGTCCACGGCACCGCGCCGGACATCGCCGGACAGGGCAAGGCCAATCCCTGCGCCCTGCTGCTGGGCGCGGCGCAGATGCTCGACCACCTGGGCATGCCCGGGAAGGCCGCATCGCTGCGTGCGGCGATCATCGCGACCCTGGAAGCCAAGGACTCGCTGACCCCCGACCTGGGTGGCACGGGCAACACCATGGCCTTCGCCAAGGCAATCGCCAGCCGGGTCTGACCGGTGTCGCGCCGTAGGCGGCCGTGACAGGTCCGCCGCCGGCCTCCGGCCCCTCACGCGACACGCGAACGGGACGTCCCATGGGGCGTCCCTTTTTCGTGCCCGGCGCATGGGCCGCGGCGCTGGAACGCCAGGGCCCGCCTGTCGCGCCGGCATGCCGGGTCGGGTCGGGTCGGGTCGACAGGCAGGCGCCGCATCGCGGCTCGCCGTTCCCGCCCCGGCGCGGATCCGGTGCTTCCCGGCCCGCCCAAATTCGCAGGCGATCGCGCCGGCGCCGGGCGCTCGACATGGCGGCGGTTCGGCCCCAGAATCGGCTTTCTTTTCATCCCGATAAAGCGATGCGTCAGTCCTCCTCCGGTACGGACATCACGCCCAGTGCCCTGGCGCTGCTGCCCCTGTTCGTGTTCCTGCTGCTGTTCTTCGGCGCCGGGCTGTATTTCACCGGGCGGGGGGAGGCCATGGGCTTCTACCAGCTGCATGCGCCGGTGGCGGTGCTCCCGGCCCTGGGGCTGGCGGCCTGGTTGGCGTGGCGGCGGCGCATCGGGCCGATGGAGCCCCTGCTGGCGGGCATGGGGCATCCCAATGTCATGCTGATGTGCCTGGTGTTCCTGCTCGCCGGGGCGTTCGCCACCGTATCCAAGGCGGTGGGGGCGGTGGACGCGGTGGTGGCGCTGGGCCTGGGTGCATTGCCGGCGTCCCTGATCCTGCCCGGCCTGTTCCTGGTGGCGGGCTTCATCGCCCTGGCCATCGGCACCTCGATGGGCACGATCGCCGCGGTCGTGCCGGTGGCGCTGGGCGTGTCCGATGCCGCCGGCCTGGATGCCGGCCTGGTGCTGGGCGCCGTGGTGGGCGGGGCGATGTTCGGCGACAACCTGTCCATCATCTCGGACACGACCATCGCCGCGACCCGCAGCCAGGGGTGTCGCATGCAGGACAAGTTCCTGGAGAACATGAAGATCGCGCTGCCCGCGGCCGTCGTCACGGTCATCGCACTGGCCTGGCTGGGCGACAGCGCGCCGGTCGAGGCGCCCGACGATCCGGTCAGTCGTTGGCTGGTCCTGCCGTACCTGGCCGTGCTCGGCCTGGCTTTGGCGGGCGTCAACGTGGTCGCGGTGCTTGCCATCGGTCTGGTGCTGGCAGGCGTGATGGGCGCCTGGCTCGGCGCGTACGACCCGATCAGTTTTTCCACGGACATCTACACCGGGTTCGAGGGCATGGTCGAGATCACCCTGTTGGCCCTGCTGATCGGAGGCCTGGCGGAGCTGACCCGGGTGACCGGCGGCCTCGCCTGGCTGGCCTCGGTGATCCGCCGCTTCGCCCGCGGTCACCGCGGTCGACGTGCGGGCGAGGCCAGCATCGCCGTGCTGGCGGCTGGCAGCGACGCGCTTACCGCCAACAACACCGTGGCGATCCTCGTCAGCGGCAGCCTGGCGAAGGACATCGCCGACCACCACGGGATCAGTGGCCGCCGCAGCGCCAGCCTGCTCGACGTCTTCTCCTGCGTGACGCAGGGGCTGCTGCCCTACGGCGCGCAGATCCTGCTGGCCGGCTCGCTGGCCGGCATCTCACCGCTGGTGATCGCCGGGCAGGTCTACTACTGCTGGGTGCTGGCCATCATCGCCATCGGGTTCGTGGTGTGGCCCTCGCGGCGCCCGTCCGCGGCAGCGGTGGGCCGGACCCGGTAGGGCGGGGGACTGGAAGCGGAAGGGGCGCCCTGGGCGCCCCTCCGGTACCTCGTGCCGCGGTTGGCGAAACCGGTCAGCGCGACTGCAGCTTCGACAGCAGGCGCAGGAACTCGACGTACAGCCACACCAGCGTGACCACCAGGCCGAAGGCGCCATACCACTCCATGTACTTGGGCGCGCCGCGTTCCACACCGGTCTCGATGAAGTCGAAATCGAGCACCAGGTTCAGGGCCGCGATCACCACCACGAACAGGCTGAAGCCGATCCCGATGATGCCGGACTCGTGGATCAGCGGGATGTCGATGCCGAACATGCCCAGCACCATGCTGGCCAGGTAGACCAGGAAGATGCCGCCGGTCGCCGCCACCACGCCCAGCTTGAAGTTCTCGGTCGCCTTGATCAGCCCGGAGCGGTAGGCGAACAGCAGCGCGAACAGGGTGCCGAAGGTCAACAGCACCGCCTGCATGACGATCCCCTCGAAGAGGTGGTTGTACATCGCCGAGATCGCGCCGAGGAAGAAGCCTTCGACGATCGCGTAGAGCGGGGCGGTGACGGGTGCCCATTCCTTCTTGAATATGGTGACAAGGGCCAGCACCAGGCCGCCGATGGCGCCGCCCCACAGGTACGGGCCCGCGCCGACCGGACCTTCGGCGGTGAACTCGACCTGGCTCCAGGCGAACGCGGCCGTGATCACGCACAGCAGGAGCAGGATGCCGGTCTTGTTGACCGTGCCGTTCAGGGTCATCACCTCGCCGTTGCCCTGGACGACACTGCCGCTGGCGAGGTCGAGGAAGGTGGACTCTTTCAATGCCGGGTTGCCGCTGCGCATGCTCGCTCCTGGTGGGGCAGTGGGTTGGGGCGGCCGGGCCGCCATTCATCCGAGGATACACGGCGCGGGCCGCATTCATGAACAATGAACGTCCTCGTTGACAGCCGCACCCGCCGCGCCCAAAATGGCCGGCCTTTCGCGGCGTTGGCGCGCAGCGGAAGTCAGGACCTCGGGGCATAGCGCAGTCTGGTAGCGCATCTGCTTTGGGAGCAGAGGGTCGGGGGTTCGAATCCCTCTGCCCCGACCAGGCCCGGCCAATGCCGGTTAAGATGCTGGCCCTCGCGCCCGTAGCTCAACCGGACAGAGCATCGGCCTTCTAAGCCGACGGTTGCAGGTTCGAGTCCTGCCGGGCGCGCCAGTGACGTGTACGTTTTTGTGGTGGGTGTAGCTCAGTTGGTTAGAGTACTGGATTGTGATTCCAGTGGTCGGGGGTTCGAGTCCCCTCATCCACCCCATTCATTGCGGTAGCTGTTGCAGCAGGTTGTGGTAGAAAGTGTTTGCGAGCCGGGAATGTTCTGCTATCATCCCGCTCCGCGATTTGGGCCGTTAGCTCAGTTGGTAGAGCAGTTGACTCTTAATCAATAGGTCCAAGGTTCGAATCCTTGACGGCCCACCAA
>JAUIJO010000259.1 GCA_030431185.1 Gammaproteobacteria bacterium
ACTCCAGATCGCGATGCCGATGTACAGCGCGAAGCTGAGGCCGACGAGCAGGTAGGTCCAGGCTTGGACGGACATATGCCTCTCCTCAGTCTTCGTGGAGGTCGAGCTCGCGCTCGAGCCGGTTCATGCGCCATGCGTAGTAGAACGTCAGCAGGACGAATACGTAGATCGACCCCTGCTGGGCGAACCAGAAGCCCAGCTTGAAGCCGCCGATGCGGATGCCGTTGAGCGCGTCCGCGAACACGATCCCGGCGCCGAACGAGACCAGCGCCCAGATGACGAGCAGGATCGCCATCAGCCGGAGGTTCGCGCGCCAGTACTGCTTGGCGTTGATGTGTTTGCCTGACATGGCTGCCTCCTCAGAAGCTGTACTTGACGGTGGTGTGGATGCGCTTGAGGTCGCCCTCGCGGTCGTCCTCCAGCGAACGTTGGCCATAGCTGAGCTCGGCGCCGACGTCGAGTTTCGGCAGGGGCGAGTAGATCAGGTTGGCGCGGATCGACTGCGAGCGCTCGGTGACGCCGTAGCCGGTGAGGTCGACGTCGTTGTCGAAGTGCGCCGCCGAATACATCAGGTTGCCGCGCAGCTTGTCGTTGAACACATGGCGCCAGGCGACGAAGCCGCTGTAGCCGTCCAGCGGATCGATGTCGCCGTCGATGTCCTGCACGACGTCGGTGCCCATGCCGAAGGCCATGTAGCGGCCGATGCCGCTGCCGGCGTTGACCATGTAGCGCAGGTCGTCGCTGCCGCCCAGGTTGAACTTGCCGCCGACGCTCACCGCGCCGCCCCCCGCGGTCTCGTCGCCGTCCTTGAACTGGCGCAGCAGGCCGGCCAGGCTCAGGTGGCCCCAGTCGCCCTTGGTCACCCAGCGGCCGGTGATGTCGGGGATGACGTTGTCGCCGCTGCTGTAGCGCCCGGCGCCCTGGTAGGCGGTGACCAGGGTCTGCGGATTCTCCATGGACAGGGACCATGGGCCGTTGGTGTAGCGCAACTGCGCCTGTCGCACGAAGATGGTGCCGTCGGTGACGCCGAGGAAGTCGACGGTGTCGGGCAGCGACGCGGTGTCCTGGAAGTTCGACCAGGTCTGGCCGGCCAGCCAGTTGTTCCAGCTCACGTAGGCATGGCGCAGGGTGACCGCGTAGGTATTGGTCGAGGTTTCGTTGCCGGCCAGTGCATTGGTGCCGCCCCCGAAGAAGTCGGCCTCGATGTAGGCCTTGAGCTTGTCGCCGTCATCGGTGGTGTGGTCCGCGCCGAACCAGAAGCGCGAGAACTGCGCGGTGAAATCGGTGTAGGGATCGGTGTCGGGCTCGGCGCCGTTCGCCACGACCGGAATGGTGCTGGGCACGTAGAACAGGCGGCCGGAGGAGCCGTCGGCGATCTCGCCGTCGCTGGTATCGGTCACCATGGCGTCGAGCTTGATGAAGCCGCCGAACGAGAACCGGCTCCCCGGATTGCCCGCGGTGAGGATCGGCGTCGACTGGATCGTCGGGGCGTCGGCGGCAACAGCCGCCGCGGGCGGCGCCATCGCGGCGGGCGGTGCGGGCGGCTGCGCGGCTTGCTGCTGCACCAGTTGCTGCACCATCTTCTCGAGTTCGGCGACGCGCGCCTCGAGCTCTGCTTCCTTTGCGGTCTGCGCCTGGGCAAGGCCGGGCAGCAGCAACGCCACTGCCATGGCCGTCGCCAGACGGCGCTTGCGGACGGCGGACGGCCACGGGCCGGCGATGCCGCGCGATGCGATGCGAGTGGACATGATTCCCTCCCGAGGAATGCCGTGTTCTGCACGGTGACCGCAGGCTGCGCGCACTGCGTCGCGGCCAACCATTCGCCATTGGTCGAACGACGGCCGGATAGCGACCAAAGCCTCGCCCATTGCGACCATCGTCTAAGGAAATCCACGCCGGGCACACGGGTCGATACGGCACACTGGACGTCCGAGCCAGCAGTTTCGCCGCACTGCAACACCGCATCAGCGCAGCATCCGAGCCAATGGAGCCTCCCATGAACCATCCCGACGCCCTCTACCCCGTCCCCGACGATTTCGCTGCCGACGCACGCATCAAGCGGGACGACTACGCGCGAATGTACGAGGCTTCGGTATCGGACCCGGAGGCGTTCTGGGGCGACGTCGCCAAGCGCCTGGACTGGTTCAGGGCGCCGACAGAGGTGAAGGACGTCAGCTACGCACTCGATGACTTCCGCATCCGCTGGTATGCCGATGGCGAACTCAACGCGAGCGTGAACTGCCTGGACCGGCACCTCGAGTCGCGCGGCGACAAGACCGCGCTGATCTTCGAGCAGGACGACCCGGCCAGGCCCGCCGAGCACATCAGCTACCGGGAACTGCACGCGCGCGTCTGCCGCCTCGCCAATGCGCTGCGTGCACTGGGCGCCGGGAAGGGCGACCGCATCACCATCTACCTGCCGATGATCCCCGAGGCGGTGGTCGCCATGCTCGCCTGCGCGCGCATCGGCGCGATCCACTCGGTGGTGTTCGGCGGCTTCGCGCCCAACTCGATCGCCGACCGCGTGATCGACTGCGGCAGCAAGCTCGTCATCACCGCCGACGAAGGCCTGCGCGGCAGCAAGAAGATCCCGCTCAAGGCCAATGTCGACGCCGCGCTCAAGTTGCCGGGGACCACCAGCGTCGAGACCGTGCTGGTGGTGCGCCACACCCACGGCGCGGTCGACATGCAGATGCCGCGCGATCGCTGGTACGACGCCGTCGTGGCGGACCAGCCCGACACCTGCGAGCCCGAGCGCATGAACGCCGAGGACCCGCTATTCATCCTGTACACCTCGGGCAGCACCGGCAAGCCCAAGGGCGTGCTGCACACCACCGGCGGTTACCTGACCTACGCCAGCTTCACCCACGAGGCGGTGTTCGACCTGCGCGAGGATGACATCTACTGGTGCACCGCGGACGTCGGCTGGGTCACCGGCCACAGTTACATCGTCTATGGCCCGCTCGCCAACGGGGCCACCGCGCTGGTGTTCGAGGGGGTGCCCAACTACCCCGACGTGTCGCGATTCTGGGAGGTCATCGACCGGCACCAGGTGACCCTGTTCTACACGGCGCCGACTGCCATCCGGGCCCTGATGCGCGACGGCGACGAACCCGTGAAGCGGACCTCGCGCGCCTCGTTGCGCCTGCTGGGCACCGTGGGCGAACCGATCAACCCCGAGGCCTGGCGCTGGTATTACGAGGTGGTCGGCGACAGCCGCTGCCCGGTCGTCGACACCTGGTGGCAGACCGAGACCGGCGGCATCATGATCACCCCGCTGCCTGGCGCGACCGACCTCAAGCCGGGCTCGGCGAGCACGCCCTTCTTCGGCGTGCGGCCGGCGCTGGTGGACGCCAACGGCACGCAACTGGAGGGCGAGGCCGAAGGCAACCTGGTGCTGCTCGATTCCTGGCCGGGCCAGATGCGCACCGTCTACGGCGACCACGCGCGCTTCATCGACACCTATTTCAAGACCTACCCCGGCACCTACTTCACCGGCGACGGCTGCCGCCGCGACGGGGACGGCTACTACTGGATCACCGGACGGGTGGACGACGTGATCAACGTCAGCGGCCACCGCATCGGCACCGCCGAGGTGGAGAGCGCGCTGGTCAGCCACCCGAAGGTGGCCGAGGCGGCCGTGGTCGGCTTCCCGCACGACGTGAAGGGCCAGGGCATCTACGCCTATGTCACCCTGATCGCCGGCGAAGCCAGCAGCGACGCGCTGCGCAAGGAGCTGGTCGCGCACGTGCGCAAGGAGATCGGCCCGATCGCCACGCCCGACCACCTGCAATGGGCGCCGGGCCTGCCGAAGACGCGCTCGGGCAAGATCATGCGACGCATCCTGCGCAAGATCG
>JAUIJO010000260.1 GCA_030431185.1 Gammaproteobacteria bacterium
GTCTGGTGGCCGAAATGGACGCCGGCTTCCAGCATCTGGCGCATGGTGATCTGGGGCATTGCGTGTAACTCCAAGGCAGTGGAACCCGGCCGCCGGTAGGGTGTGGCGGCTGCCTCGCCGGAGGGCGTGGCGTGGATTCCGGGGTTGGGCCTCCCCGCTGCTTCCGTGTCCGAACCGTCTTCCATCGGGAAGGCGGCACCCCGGCACGGTGCATGGCAGCGGGTGTGTATTCGCCTGCTCCGGGGGTTCGTCCCCGTGCTTGCCGCCCGGCGTGGGCGCCTGTCCGGGAAAAACAGACCCGGTCAGCCGGCCAATTGTAGCGATATCCGCGGCTGTGGACAACTTGCCGCCGCCCGGGCCGCCGGATGCGCAATAATAGGGCATGGCCATCACCCTCAAGACCCCAGAAGACATCGAGAAGATGCGCATCGCCGGCCGGCTGGCCGCCGAGGTGCTCCAGGTCGTCGCCCCGCACGTGAAGCCGGGCGTCAGCACCGAGGAGCTGGACCGCATCTGCCACGACCACATCGTCAACGTGCAGAAGGCCATCCCGGCCAACGTCGGCTACAAGGGCTTCCCCAAGACCGTGTGCACGTCGGTGAACAACGTGATCTGCCACGGCATCCCCAACGAAGCCAAGATCCTGAAGGATGGCGACATCGTCAACATCGACGTCACCGTCATCAAGGACGGCTGGCACGGCGATACCAGCCGCATGTACATCGCCGGCAAGCCCTCGGTGATGGCCCAGCGACTGGTCGACGTCACGCGCGAGGCCATGTTCCGCGGCATCCGCGCGGTCAAGCCCGGCGCGACCCTGGGCGACGTCGGGCACGCCATCCAGGAGTACGCCGAATCCGAGCGCTTCTCCGTGGTCCGCGAGTACTGCGGCCATGGCATCGGCAAGGTCTACCACGACGAACCGCAGGTGCTGCACTACGGCCGCCCGGGCACCGGCGTGGTGCTCAAGCCGGGCATGACCTTCACGATCGAACCGATGATCAACGAGGGGGGGCGCCATACGCGCCTGCTGCCCGACGGCTGGACGGTGGTGACCAAGGACCGCAAGTTGTCGGCCCAGTGGGAACACACGGTCGCGGTCACCGACGATGGCGTGGAGATACTGACCCGCTTGCCGGGCGACGACAACGACCTATGAGCCCCCCGCAGGCCGGCGAGGCGCCCGCGGCCGGCTCCGACGCGGAGTGGGCCGCGCTGGCGCGCGAGGCGCTGGTCCGGCATGCGGAGGCGCTGGCCGAGCGTTTCGACGCGGCGGTGGACGTCGACCGGCTGGTCGCCGAGCGTGCCCGGGTGGTCGATCGCCACGTGCTGGAGGCCTGGCAGCGCTGCGTCGGCGACGAAGCGTCGCTGGCCCTGTTCGCCGTGGGAGGCTACGGTCGCGGCGAGTTGTTCCCGCATTCCGACATCGACCTGCTGGTCCAGGCCGAGCCCGCGGCGCAGGCCCGCCACGAGGATGCGCTGGCGCGGTTCTTCAGCCTGCTGTGGGATGCCGGCCTTCCGCTGGGCCATGCGGTGCGTTCGGCCGCGCAGTGCACGGAGGCGGCCGAGGCCGACATCACGGTGATGACCGCGATCCTGGAGTCGCGTGCGCTGGCGGCGCCGTTGCCGGTCCGCCAGTCGCTCGAGGCGGCGATCGCGCCCTCCCGCGTGTGGCCGGCGCGCGAATTCTTCCAGGCCAAGCGGCAGGAACTGCGCGAACGCCACGCCCGCCACGGCGATACCTCCGACAACCTCGAGCCCAACCTCAAGGATGGTCCCGGCGGCCTGCGCGACGTCCAGACGCTGCACTGGATGGCGCTTCGCATCATCGGCACCTCCGACCTGGAGTCGCTGATCGCGGTGGGCCAGCTGGGCGCGGACGAGGTGGCGTCGCTGGAGCGCGAACGTCGCTTCCTGTCGCGCCTGCGCTTCGGCCTGCACCTGCAGGCCCGCAAGCACGAGGAGCGCCTCCGCTTCGACTACCAGAAGATCCTCGCCGAACGCCTGGGCTATTCCGACAGCGATGGCGTGCTCGCGGTCGAGAAGATGATGCAGGGCTTCTACCGCAGTGCGTCGCTGGTCCAGCGCATCGGCGAACGGCTCCTGCAGCGGTTCGAGGAGCAGATCGAGGGCGAACCGGTCGCCGAGTCGATCGATGCCCACTTCGAACTCCGCCGCGGCTACCTGGCGGCCCGCGACGAGCAGTGGCCCGGCAATCCGGGCGACGTCCTGTCCCTGTTCGCCACCTGGGCGTCGCGAAGCGACGTGCGCGGCCTGCACTCGCAGACCGCGCGGGCGCTCGCCGAAGCCCTGGGGGCGTTCCCCGACTACGCCTCCGCGACGCCGGCGCTGCACCTGCAGTTCATGCAGCTGCTGCGCGGCCCGCAACCGGTGGCCAGCCTGACCCGCATGGCGCGGCTCGGCGTGCTGGGCCGCTGGATCCCGGCCTTCGCCCGGGTGTCGGGGCGGATGCAGTTCGACCTCTTCCACGTCTACACCGTCGACCAGCACACGCTGGCGGTGCTGAAGAACCTCGCGTCCTTCGCGTCCGAGGCGCACGACGAGCGGTTCACCCTGGCGCATGAGGTCTGGCCGCGCCTGCGCAAGCCCGAACTGCTGCTGCTCGCCGGCCTGTTCCACGACATCGGCAAGGGACGCGGCGGCGACCATTCCGAGCTCGGGGGCGACGACGCGCGCCTGTTCTGCGACACCATCGGCCTCAACACCGCCGAGGCCTCCCTGGTGGAATGGCTGGTGCGCAAGCACCTGCTGATGTCGACCACCGCGCAGAAGCAGGACATCACCGACCCCGACGTCATCCATCGCTTCGCCACCCAGGTGGCCGACCGCGACCGGCTCGACCACCTGTACCTGCTGACCTGCGCCGACATCGCGGGCACCTCGCCCAAGCTTTGGAATGCGTGGAAGGACCGGCTGATGGCGGACCTGTACACCGCCACGCGGCTGGCCCTGCGCCGTGGCCTGGAGCATCCGCTGGCGGCCACCGAACGCGCCGCCGAGAACCGCGAGGCCGCGCGCGCCATGCTCGCGGCCTTCGGGACCGAGGACGAGGAGATCGAAGCGCTCTTCGCGCGGATGCCCGACATCGGCTTCCAGCGGGGACGTCCCGACCACCTGGCATGGCAGGCGGTTTCGCTGCGCGGGGTCAGGCCGGGCGACGTCCGCGTCCGCGTGCGACCGGTCGCCGCGCACGCGAGCGCGATGGAAGTGTTCGTGCATTCGCCCGACCGCGACGGCCTGTTCGACGCGATCGTCGCGACGCTCGACCGCCTCGGCCTGGCGATCCAGCAGGCGCGCGTGCATGACGGCCCCGACGGCACCATCTTCGACAGCTTCGAAGTCATCCCCGCCGACAGCCGCCACATCCCGGCGGGCGAGGATGTCGAACAGAAGCTGGAATCGACCTTGTCGGGCACCCTCGAGGACGTACGCCCGCCGCGACGCACGCAGCCACGCCACCTGCGCCATTTCCGCATCGCCCCGCAGGTCGGCTTCGACGACACCCGCGGCGGCCGCACCCAGCTCAGCCTGGTCTGCACCGACCGCCCCGGCCTGCTCGCGGACGTGACGCGTACGTTGCGGACCCAGTCGCTGCGCGTGCACGACGCCCGCATCGCCACCTTCGGCGCGCGCGCCGAGGATCTTTTCCAGGTCACCGCCGTCGATGGCGACGGGACCGACCAACCGCTCGACGAGACCCGGCGGCAGGCCCTGAGGGATGCACTGCTTGCCTGCCTAGAAGGAGACGCACGATGACCCCCAAGTCCCTCAAGGACGCACCCGCATCCGCTCGGCTGGACGGCGCGGATGAACTGAAGTTCGTGATCGAG
>JAUIJO010000261.1 GCA_030431185.1 Gammaproteobacteria bacterium
GGAGGCCCTGGTCCATGCGTTCCCTGCCGCTGCTTTGTCTGTCGCTGCTGCTCTGCCTTTCCACTGCGTCCGCACGGGAGGCGGCGCCCCCGGTATTCGACGTGCACGTGCACCTGCGCGATGGCGAGACCTCGCTGCAGGCCTTCGAGGCCGATGCCCGCGCCGCCGGGATCGAACTTGCCGGGCTGGGCGCGATGTGGTTCGGCGGGCCGCACCAGGCTCTGGCGGGCGATCCGGCCGACATCCGCTCCCGCAATGACGGCGTGATCGCGCTCGCGGCCCGGCATCCGGAGGTCGTGCCGATCGGCACGGTGCACCCGTTCGACGGCCAGGCCGCCCTGGACGAGCTCGAGCGCATTGCCGCCCGGGGCGTCAAGGTGCTCAAGCTGCACGCCCACACGCAGCGGTTCGACGTCGCCGATCCCCGCGTCCTCGCGCTGGTGCGCAAGGCCGGCGAGCTGGGCGTGGCGGTGCTGATGGACAACGCCAACATCGTCGCCGGAGACAGCGAGAACCTGTTCAACCTCGCGCTGCGCGCGCAGGACACCACGTTCATCTTCGCGCACACCGGCGGGCTCAACTTCCGCTTCTGGAACATCCTGCCACTGGCGCGCACCGCCGACGGCATCGACATGGGCAACGTCTACTTCGACATCTCGGCGACGTTGCTGTTGATGGCCGACTCGCCGATCGAGGACGAGTTCCTGTGGACCCTGCGAAACGTCGGCATCGACCACGTGATCCTGGGCTCCGATCATCCGCAGATATCGCTCGCCAGGACCCTGGAGGCTTTCGATCGCCTGGATCTCAGCGACGAGGAGAAGGCGGCGATCCGCTTCGGCAATGCCCGTCGCCTGTTCGGGCTCGACTCACCCTGAGCTGGCACTCAGCCCGTCGAGCCGTCGGGCATCTGCCGGCTGGGATCGCTGAGCTCGAGTTCGCGCAGCACCACGCCGGCCTGGGTGCGATTGCGCACCCCGAGGCGCTCGAAGATCGCCGACAGATGGGCCTTGACGGTGCGTTCCTGCACGTCGAGGCGATCGGCGATCTGCTTGTTGAGCAGGCCCTGGGCGACGAAGGCGAGGACGCGGAACTGCTGCGGCGAGAGGCTGGCGAGGCGTGCGGCGAGGTCGGCGTCCGCGCGCGAGCTCTCGGTGCGGGCCACGGTGCCGCGAAGCGCCGGCGGCAGCCATTGTTCGCAGGCCAGGACGGCGCGGATCGCCTCGCGCAGTTCGTCCAGCCCGGCGCTCTTGGGCAGGTAGCCGGCGGCGCCGTGGTCGAGGGCGCGGCGGACCACGCGCGGGTCGTCGTTCGCGGAAACCACCACCACGGCCACGCCCGGGAACTGCGCGCGGATCGCAGCGAGTCCCGCGAGCCCGTGGTTGCCGGGCATGTGGAGGTCGAGCAGGACCAGGTCGATGTCCGGACTGGATTCCAGCGCGGCAAGCACCGCGTCCAGGGTGTCGGCCTCGCGCACCCTGGCCCCGGGCACCGCATCGGTGGCCGCCTGCCGCAGCGCCGCACGGAACAGGGGGTGGTCGTCGGCGATCAACAGGCTGGACATGGCGCCTAGCGTACTAGTCCTCGCGGGCGAGCGGTGGCGATGCCCGCTCGTACGTAAGTACGATGGGCGCGGGACGTGGGCTTGCTAGGCTGCTGGCATGAACGCCATCCCCGTGACGCTTTCCCTGCGTTGCCTGGCCCTGGGCCTGGCACTCGCCACCACCGCCTGTGCCACGCGCCCCGCGGGCGGGCCGGGCACCCGCCCCGCGACCTCCGAGGACCCGACGATGTTCACCGCCGAGCGCATTACCGAGCATCGCGACGGCGACGACCTGCTGACGGCGGGGTTGGGACTGGCCGGCCTGCGCGACATGGCCGCGCCGGCATTCGCGGATCCCGTGCGCCCGACCCCGGCCGAGCTGCGCCGACGCGCCATCTGGAGCAACTGGCGCGGCATCGCCGACCTCGCGCCCGGCGGCGGTTACGGCGATCTGTACGGCAGTACGGCCGACGTGCCCGGCCGGGAGTACAGCGCGCTGGCCCGCGTGGCGGGCGCGAGCCAGCCACACCGGGTGCTCGTGCAGGTGCCGGATGCATTCGACCGGGCGAAGCCGTGCATCGTGGTCACGGCCGCCTCCGGCTCCCGTGGGGTCTACGGCTCCATCGCGGTGGCCGGGGCGTGGGGTTTGCCGAAGGGGTGCGCGGTGGCCTACACGGACAAGGCGGCCGGCACCGACTATTTCGACCTGGACAGCGGGGAAGGCATCGCCGCCGATGGCAGCGTGGGCCGCGGCGACGCACTGGCCTTCGTTCCCGACACCACGCATGTCGCCGCCGGCGGCGTGCGGGGCATCGCGGTCAAGCACGCGCAGTCGCAGGACAACCCGGAAGCCGACTGGGGCCGGCACGTGAAGCAGGCGGCCGAGTTCGCGTTGCATGCGCTCAACCTGGCGCGACCCGGCGCGGCCCCTTTCGATTTCGACAACACCCGGGTGATCGCCGTCGGCATCTCGAACGGCGGTGGCGCGGTGCTGCGTGCCGCCGAGCTGGACGGCGACTGGCTGGACGCGGTGGTCGCGGGTGAGCCCAACATCGACGCGGCGGGCGGCCGCAGCCTCTACGACTACGCCACCGAGGCGGCCCTGCTGATGCCCTGCGCGCTGCTTGATCCCGCGCTGGGGCCGTTGCCGCAGCCGCCGGTGGCGGCGCAGGTGGCACCGGCCTGGACGGCGCGTTGCGCGTCGCTCCATGCCGCGGGCCTGGTCGAGGGGAATGATCCCGCCGCGCAAGCGGTGGATGCGCATCGGCGGCTCAATGCCAGCGGCTGGAGTGATGCCGCCCTGCGGGCGGGCGCGCTGTCGACCGGGTTCGACCTCTGGCGCGCCGTGGCCGTGACCTATGCCTCGGCCTACGGTCGTCATCCGCCCGGCGCACACCCCTGTGGCTTCAGTTTCGCCGCACAGGATGCCGAGTTCGCGCCCCGGACGGCGACGCCCGCCGAACGCGCGGCCTGGTGGTCGGACGGAAGCGGCGTACCGCCGGGCGGCGGCGTCGGGATCGTCGACACCCGGCTGCAGTCGCCCGACGCGACCTGGTCCGGGCTGCAATGCCTGCGCGACCTGTGGACGGGCGAGGGCGACGAGGCCCTGCGCGTGCGCCAGGGGGTCGCCGAAATCCGGGCTTCGGCGCCCCGCGACGGGTTGCCGGTGGTGGTCATCCACGGCACCGACGATGGCCTGATCCCGCCGTCCTTCAGCAGTCGGCCCTACGTCGCCATGGCGAGGGCCGCCGGACGCGACGTGCGCTACTGGCAGGTGGCGCATGCCCAGCATTTCGATGCCTTCCTGGGGCTGCCCGATTATGCAGCGCGCTACCTGCCGTTGTTGCCCTATGTCTACACCGCCCTCGACCGGGTCGATGCCTACCTCGACGGCACGGGCCCCTTGCCGTCGGACGCCATGATCGCGACCCGTCCGCGCGGCAGCGGCGTCGCGCTGGAGGCCGGTCACCTGGCGATGCCGGAGTAGGTGTCGGGCTGTGGGATCGGAAGAAACGAAGGGGACGCATGCCCCATGGCCCGCCCGGCCGGGCAAGTGAAGCGCCCCCGGGGCCTCGCTTCCACGCATCGTAGGGCGCGGAAAGCAGAGCGCACCGCGCGACGCGGTCGCTGGCGCGCACCTGCGTTACCCGTGGCATCGGTCGAGCCGAAGGCGACAGCCATCGTCGATGGCCGCCGCGCCGCATGACGGACTGCGCGACGCGCCACCCGCCATGCGCTTTCCGCGGACGTCAGGGCATGACGTCGCGGAAGAAGCGTTGG
>JAUIJO010000262.1 GCA_030431185.1 Gammaproteobacteria bacterium
CGTCGGTGCCGGCCCCGCCCTTGCGCCAGGCGTTCTCGGTCATCATCACCTGGTCGGTGCCCTTGACCTTGCCGCCGGCCATCTCGGCCGCGATGACGTAGCTGGTCATGACCTTGGTGATGCTGGCGGGCTCCAGCTGCTGGTCGATGTTGTGCCCGGCCAGCACGTTGCCACTGGCGGCGTCCATCAGTACCCAGGCCGTTCCGGCCACTTCCGGCGGGGGCGGCACGGGCAACGCATCGCTGGCCGGGGCCTGGGCGGTGCCCGGCGTGGCCGGTTGCGGTTGCGGTTGCGGCGTCTGGGCAAAGGCCAGGCTGATGGCGACGGTGGTCAGCGCGGCAAGCGCGGTCGCTTTGGCTACAGCGGGAATCTTCATCGGTTCAACAACTCCGGGGGGCCGGCAACATGGCCCGGGTCAAGGCAAGGGAAAGGGTTGGCGCGCGATCCATCGACGCGGTCAGTCGCGCACGGTCTGGGGCTGGCCAAAGCCCAGACCGACGAGACGGGCGGCAAGTTCCGGAGCCGCGGTTTCGGCCAGGGGCCCGACGCGCAGGCGCCAGACCGTCTTGCCGTTGGCCCGCGCATCGAGCACGCGGGCCTGGTCGATGCCGGCCTGCCGCAGCACGCCGAGCGCCCGGTCGGCATTGGCCCGGGCGGAAAAACTGGCCACCTGCAGGGTGATGCCCGGCGAACCGCCGGCCAGCGGCGATGCCGCGGTTTCCTGGACGGCGACCACGGCCGCGGCGGTGGCCGGGTTCGGGGGCGGCGCCTGGACCTGCGCGGCCTCCGGCGGCGGAGACAGCGGGCGCCCCGGACGACCGGTGGCGATGCGCACCTGGCGCGACTTCATCCAGGCGTCGAACTCTTCCGCGCTCATCGCACGCCCGTCCTGGCGCATGTCGAAGCGATGCTCGACGCCGGTGGCCGGCCCCAACACCGCCCGGGCGGTATCGGTGGGCGTCGCCGGCAGCGGCGCGGCCGGGGTGGCGGGAATACTGGCGACCAGGCGGTCCATGGCGCTCGGCGGCGCGGGTACCGTCGGTGGGGCGGCGGCGAGGACCGGCGCGGCATCCTGCTCGCCCGGCGTCAGCGCGCGGACCTCGACCCGGCCCGTACCCTTCTGGACGATGTCGAGCTTGACCGCCGCCGCGTAGCTGAGATCGATCACGCGGCCTTCGTGGAAGGGACCGCGGTCGTTGACCCGCACGATCACCGACTTGCCGTTGTCGAGGTTGGTGACGCGCGCGAAGCTCGGCAGCGGCAGTGTCTTGTGGGCCGCGGTGAAGGCGTACATGTCGTACACCTCCAGGTTCGACGTGCGCCGGCCATGGAATTTCTGGCCGTAGTACGAGGCCCGTCCCTGCTCGACGTAGCCCTTGGGGTCGTCGAGCACGTGGTACTGCTTGCCGAGCACGGAATAGGTCGGGCGGTTGCCGACGGCGGAGCGCGGCTCGGCCACCACGTCCGGTTCGGGGATCGCGTCGACGTCGGGGACGTAGTCGGGGGTGGTGTCGGCCACCCCGGGTTTGTACAGCCCACCGGCGGTGTAGTGGCCGCGGGTATTGGGGTCTTCCTGCGCGGGCGCATAGGGAGAGACCTTGCGGCCGTGCCGGGGCTTCGCCTGGCCCGGGGCGGCCACCGCACTCGCGCCCGGAGCCGGATCCGGCTTCTTCGGCGCACCCGCGCAGGCGGCCAGTCCCATGATCATCGCGGCCGCGAGCGCATGCCTCATGCCCCGGAGGGCTCCATAGGCGGTGGCGTGTCGACGGCGGCCAGCGGGTTCTCCCGGCCGGCGATCGCCTCCGACAGCTGGTAGACCGCCATCGCGTAGTGCTTGGAGATGTTGTAGCGGGTGATCGCGTAGAAATTGCGGAAGCCCAGCCAGTATTCCTTGCCGCCGACGCCATCGAGGTTGAGCGGCACGGCGTGCTCGTCCGCGGGCACCGGGGTCGCCGGATGGTAGCCGTGGCGGGCCAGGTCGGCCTGGCTGTAGACCGGGTCGAGCTCCCCGGGCTCGAAGTCGGGCGTGCCCGGGTCGCGGGTCGCGCGGACCGTCACCGGGCCCCCGCGTTCCCAGCCACCCTTCTCGACGAAGTAGTTGGCGATGGAGGCGAACACGTCGTCGGTGCTGTTGAACAGGTCGCGCTTGCCGTCGCCGTTGCCGTCGACGGCGTACTCGCGGTAGCTCGAGGGCATGAACTGGCCCCAGCCCATCGCCCCCGCGTAGCTGCCGGTGAGGGTGGTGATGTCGAGGCCGGTTTCCTTGCCGAGCGCGAACAACTGCGCCAGCTCGCCCCGGAAGAAGGTCTCGCGGCGGTTCTCGCGCTCGATCTTGTCCGGCAGGCCGGTGCGCGGATAGAAGAACGCCAGCGTGTAGAGGGCATCCAGCACGGGATAGCTGCCGGTGTTGCGGCCGTAGCTGGTCTCCACGCCGATGATCGAGACGATGATCTCGGGCGGCACCCCGTACCGGGCCTCGACCCGGGCCAGTTCGTCGCGGTGCTCGGCGAGGAAGGCCTGGCCGCCGTCGATGCGGGCCTGGCTGATGAAGATCGGGCGGTACTCGCTCCAGGGCTTGGCCTCGGCGGGGCGAGACATCGCCTTGATGATGCTGTCGCGCTTCTCGGCGCCGGCCAGCACCGAAGCGATGTACTCCGGGTCGATGCCGTAGGCCTTGGCGGTGTCTTCGATGAACCGGGCCTTCGCCTGCTCCAGCGGCAAGCGTTCCTGCGCGTCGGGCAGGGCCGGTGTACCGGGCGTCGGGGCGATGGTGGTGGCGGGCGCCGGCGGGGCGGCTTCCACGGCGGCGGGCGTCGGCGCCCCGGTCTCCGGGGCGGCCGCCTGCGTCGCGCAGGCCGTCACCAGAAGGGTGAGTGCGCACGCCAGTGCGGCTTTGACGGGTCGTGAGGTCATCGCGGCGAGGTTAACACGGGGCGTTTGCGCCCAGAATGCCCCTCGCCGGCCGTCGCCGCGCCGAGTCAGGTTGCGTTGTCGTTCATGAGCGCACCTGCGCGAAGGCCGCATCAGCGCGCATGCACCGGCTTGTGCACCCGCACGGCCATCACCACGCCCAGGCCGGCCAACAGCGACACCGCCGAGGTACCCCCGTAGCTGAGCAGGGGCATCGGCACGCCGACCACCGGCAACAGGCCGGCGATCATGCCGCCATTGACGATCACGTAGACACAGAACGCCAGGCCCAGGGCACCGGCCAGAAGGCGCGAATAGCCGTCGCGCGCCTGGGCGGCGATCCACAGGCAACGCCCGACCACGAACAGGTACAGGGCCAGCACGATGGCCACGCCGACCCAGCCGAACTCCTCGCTCAGCACGGCGAAGATGAAGTCGGTGGTGTGCTCCGGGATGTAGTTCAGGTGCGACTGGCTGCCCTGCCCCCAGCCCTTGCCGTGCAGCCCGCCGGCGCCGATGGCGATCTTCGACTGGATGATGTTCCAGCCGGCGCCGAGCGGGTCCGACTCAGGGTTCAGGAAGGTCAGGATGCGGTCCTTCTGGTACGGCTTGAGCAGCCAGAACCAGGCCACCGGCGCCACCGCGGCCACCCCGGCGAAGGCCATGCCGAACCACCACCACGGCAAGCCCGCCAGATAGAGGGCGAACGCCCCGCTGGTGGCGACCAGCATGGCGGTGCCGAAGTCGGGTTGCAGCAGGATCAGGCCGGTGGGGACGCCGATGATCAGCGCCGAGACCAGCACGCTGTCCAGGCGGGGCGGCAGGCGCCGGTTGTTGAGGTACCAGGC
>JAUIJO010000263.1 GCA_030431185.1 Gammaproteobacteria bacterium
GCGCCGACGACGAGCCCGAACAGGCCGATGTTGCCGTGTCCGTGCCCTCCGTTCGCCTGCTCCGTCTGGGAGGCTTCGGCGCTGGACGGGTTGTGTACGTTGGCCATCTGGTGGTTCCGGGGTTGCGACGGGCCGGCTCAGCGGAGCGCGGACTTTAACGCCTTGCGGATGATGGTGGCGGCATCGTCGCCCGCCTCGGTGGCCGCCCGGGCCATGCGCACGGCCTCGGCCGGCTTGTACCCCAGTTGTTGCAGGGCGATCACCGCCTCGCTCTGGGGATCGGCCGGGACGCCGCCGGCGAGCGTCGCGCCGCCGCCGGCGAGGTCGGCCGCGCGGTCGCGCAGCTCGACCACCATGCGCTCGGCGGTCTTCTTGCCGATCCCGGGGATGCGCGTCAGGGCGGTCACGTCGCTGGACTGCACCAGGCGCGCGAACTCGTCCACGCTCACCCCCGACAGCACCGCCAGAGCGATCTTCGCCCCGATCCCGGACACTTTCTGCACGTCCCGGAACAGCCGGCGCTCCGGTTCGCCCATGAAGCCGTACAGCGAGACGCTGTCCTCCTTCTGCGCATAGTGCGTGAACAGCGCCACCTCGCGACCGACCTCGGGCAGGTCGTAGAAGGTGCTCATCGGCGCCTCCAGCTCGTAGCCGACGCCGTTGACGTCGATCACCAGCCAGGGCGGCTGCTTGTGGACCAGGAGGCCCTTGAGTCGTCCGATCATGCGTATCCCCCCGTGGCGTGCCGGTCGCGACGCGCGGCCCGTCCGGCCACGGCAGCCGGGCAGCGGGCTGGCCGCGCGCGTGCCGGCGATCCGAGGACGCGCGGGTTCATCCGCGCCTCCTCAATTGACTGACGGCAATGCCGGTACGGCCCGCCGTGGCGCTCATGTGCGCGTGTGTCAGCGCGATCGCCAGCGCGTCGCCGGCATCGGCCTGCAGTTTCACGTCGCCCAGGCCCAGCAGCAGCCGCACCATGTGCTGGACCTGGTCCTTGTCGGCGGCGCCGCGCCCGACCAGGGACTGCTTGATGACGCGGGGCGCGTACTCGCTGACGGGCAGCTTGCGCCGCACCACGCTGGCCAGCGCCGCGCCGCGGGCATGGCCCAGCTTCAGCGCGGAGGTCGCCGACTTGTCCATGAACACCGTCTCGATGGCCACCTGCTGGGGCTGCCATGCGTCCAGCGCGGCTTCCAGTCCTTCGCAGAGCAGGCCCAGGCGGGACGGGAAGTCCGGCGCGTCGAGCAGCTTCAGGACCCCTGCATGCACGAAGCGGCAGCGGCCGTCGACGTCGACGTCGATCACGCCCAGCCCGGTGCGCTGCGAGCCCGGGTCGATGCCGAGGACCCGGATCACCACGCGGCGCCCGCCGCGGCGCGCCCGGAGGCCGGGCGATCGAGCGGCCCGGCAGGGCGGGCGCGCGCGGGAACAGGGAGGAAGGCGTGGGTCACGGGCTCAGCTTACGCGCTCAGGCGTAGGCATCCTCGCCGAGGTCGGCGTTGGAGTAGACATTCTGTACATCGTCGATGTCCTCGAGCCAGTCGAGCAGCTTGGCCACCTGTTGGGCGGTCTCGCCCTCGACCGCGATGTCGTTGTCGGCGCGGAAGGTCACCTCCGCCTGCGCGGGCGCGTGTCCGGCCGCCTCCATCGCGGCCTTGACCGCTTCGAAGGCGTCTGGCGGGGCCAGCACGTCGATCGAGTCGTCTTCCGGATAGACCACGATGTCCTCGGCGCCGGCTTCGATCGCGGCTTCGGTGATGGCGTCTTCGTCGGCCCCGGGCGCATAGCTCAGCACGCCGAGCTTGCGGAACATGAAGGCCACCGAGCCGTCGGTGCCGAGGTTGCCGCCGAACTTGCCGAAGGCATGGCGCACGTCGGCCACGGTCCGGACCTTGTTGTCGGTCAGGCAATCGACGATCACGGCCACGCCACCGGGGGCATAGCCCTCGTAGCGGATTTCCTCGTAGCTGACGCCTTCCAGTTCGCCGGTCGCCTTCTTGATGGCGCGCTCGACGACGTCCTTGGTCATGTTGGCGCCCAGCGCCTTGTCGATCGCGCTGCGCAGGCGCGGATTGTTGGTCGGGTCACCGCCGCCTGCACGCGCGGCGACGGAGATCTCGCGGATGATCTTGGTGAACATCTTGCCGCGCTTGGCGTCCTGGGCGCCCTTGCGGTGCTGGATGTTGGCCCATTTTGAATGACCGGCCATGGGATTCCTGGAGTCGAGCCTGTGGCTTTGGTGGGCAGCCGGGTTTGCTGCGGTGCGCAATTATAGGCAAGGCTCAGGCCGCGTGCAGGAACCGTCCCGTACGGAGGAAATTCACCACCTGGCGGGCCGCGGCGGCCGAGAACAGCAGGCCGCTGTGGCTGGCCGGCACCACGACGTGGTCGCGCAGGCCCGGTGGCCGGGTCTCGACCAGCGCCACGGTGCCGTCATGCGGGCCCTCCACCCGGCCGAACAGTTGGCCCAGGCCCAGGGGCCGGTCCCCGGCCACCATGCCGACTTCGATCCCGTCGGGCATCTCGGGGCAGCCGCGCTGCAGGACCGCGGCGCTGCGGCCGACCGCCATCCGCCGCCATGGGCCTGCCCCGGCATCGCGCGCGACCGCGCTGCCGCACAGCGGCGAGCCCAGGCAGACCACGCGGCCGACCGGCAACCCGGGATGGCGCCGCAGCGTCGACAGCGCCAGCACGCCGCCCAGGCTGTGGCCGAGCACATGGCACTCGCCACGCGACATAACGTCCAGCAGGCGCGGCACCGCACGTTCCGGATCGACGGTCACGCTGGCGTAGTCGAACAGCTCGGGACGGAAGCCGGCCCCCGCCAGCCGTGCGGCATGCCAGCGCATCGAAATGCCACGCATCCACAGGCCGTGCAGCAGCACGACCCGCCGCGGACTCCCGGCCGCCTCAGCCGCCAGGACGGCGCACCGTGGTTTCCACCCATCGATCGACCAGGCGCTTCTCGTAGGCGAGGTTGTCGCTCCGGTAGCGCGCCGCCGGTTGCGAGAGATAGGCCATGTCGCTGAGCTTGGCATGGCCCTGGTCGAGCACCTGTCCGTCCGCGGCCGCGAGGGTGTAGTCGAACTCCAGGCGCGGAGGATAGATGTCGCGCACGACCCGGATCCGGTCGGCATCGGGCCCGCGCCCGGGCTCGTAGTCGCCCGCCCGGTCGATGTCGGTGATGTTGATCGCCATGGTCTGGCCGGGGGGGAGCACCTTGGCGATGCGCTCGCGCATGTGGCCGGCCAGCTCGTTCACCCAGTCGCCCCGTTCGGATTCCCAGCGGTTGCCGCTGTAGCGGATCTCGCTGAAGGTGGCGGGATCGTTCCAGGTCACCGCGACGGGGCCATCGCCTTCGAGCTGGCGCGGCGCGTCCGCATCGGTGACGTTGCGCGAGGAGGCCACGCCGGCGGTCGCGAGCAGGAGGATGGCGGCCGCCATCGCAAGCAGGGTCCGGGTATCCATGACTGAACTCCTTTGCAGGTTGGGGACCGAGGGCGCCCGGGCCGGGCATGCGTCCCTCCATCGATGATACGCACGCCGTGCGGGAACCGTCGCAGTCGGCCGGAGGCCTGGCCGCTGCGCGGACGGAAGCGTTCGGTGCCGTGATACGGCGTCGGCACGGGGGCGCCCCGGAGGACAGGAAAGGCGCGTCCGTCGCCGGCACGCGCCTCCCTCGTCGGACGGGCGACGGCGCCGGGCGGCACCGCGATCAGCGGGCCGCGGTCTTGTCCCTGGGCCGCACCGCGAC
>JAUIJO010000264.1 GCA_030431185.1 Gammaproteobacteria bacterium
GTGTAGAACACCCGCACGCCCTTGGCCGCAAGCGCCTTGCGGTCGATGCCGGCCGCGTCGAGCGCCTCGACGTCGTCCGACGGTATGCCGTGCACGCGCTCGAGGGTGAGCGCGCGCTCGGCGGTATGCGACCAGATCACTTCCGGTACGTACAGATCGTCGCTGCCGAGCCAGTTGCGACGCAGCACGCTGGCGTTGGCGCCCTCCCGCTGCAGGTCGAGCTCGGCGGCGAGGGTGTTCTGGACCTCGTCGACGATCGCCCGCGGACGGATCTTGTCGGCATTGGGATGGGTGCGGTCGACCAGGGCGGCGAGGGCGCCCAGCAGGGCGATGTCGCCGGCGATCTGTTTCTCGATGTCCGGCCGCAGCACCTTGACCACGACTTCGCGACCCGGCTGGCCGTCGAGGCCCGGCAGGGTCGCCGCGTGCACCTGCGCGATCGAGGCCGACGCCAGCGGTACCGTGTCGAAACTGGCGAAGGCCTCGGCGACCGGGCGCTCCAGGGCCTGCTCGACGATGGCCCGGGCCCGCTCGCCGTCGAAAGGCGCGACACGGTCCTGCAGCGCGGACAGTTCATCGGCGACATCCGGCGGCACCAGGTCGCGGCGCGTGGACAGGATCTGGCCGAACTTGACGAAGATCGGCCCCAGGTCCTGGAGCGCCATGCGCAGGCGCGCGCCCCGCGACTCGGCGGCGATCGCCTCCGACGCACTGGGAACGAACGGCCGCGCCAGCTTCAGCCAGCGCTCGGCCGGGGTACCGTCGAGCAGGTCGTCGAGACGGTAGCGCAGCAACACGCGCCCGATGCGCCAAGCCCGCAGCGCGGATCTCATGCAGGGTCTCCGGCCTGGCCGGCCGTGGCCGCGAGGCGCGCGACGCGCGAGGCCAGGCGCTCGACGTCGTCGCGCACGGTATCGACGTCGTCGTGGAAGGCATTGAGTTCGTCGCGGCCGACCACGTCGCCCGATTCCTCGGTGAGATACTCGGCCGTCGTCCCCGCCAGTGCGGCTCCGGCGGAACGTGCGTGGCGAAGCCCGGAGGCCACTGCCCGCGCGACCTGCACGCCAACGACCTCGCCGAAGGCGGCCACGAACGGCTTCTGCCAATCGGGGTCGAAGCGTTCGGCCAGGCGCTGGAGGCGACGCGCCAGGTCGGCGTCGCCCTCGATACGGAGTTGCCCCACCGGGGCGGCGTCATCGTTGCGCAGGAAGGGCAGCTGCGCGATCAGCCCGCCCAGCGTGCTGCGGACGGAGAGGTCCGCCGCAGCTTCATCCGCGACGGGACCCACTTCGAGCCGGTCGCCCACCACCCGCACCTGCAGCGCCAGTGGCGGCGCCGCCAGGTGCAGGGCCACCCGGCGCCCATCCAGCGCGCGCAGCGCCTCGCGGGTTTCGGGATCAAGCTCGAGCGCACGGTTGAGCGCGGCTTCGAGCGCGCGCCCGGCCAGCGGCTTGAGGGCGGACAGCAGGGAGGGAGTCGTGGAGGCCATGCGGCATTGTAGCCGCGCCACGGCTCCCTTCGCGCCGCGTCAGGCCTTCTTCCGGAAGAACGAGACGATGGCCAGGATCAGGAAGACGACGAACAGGATCCACGCGATGTTGCTGGCGGCGCCGGCGATGCCGGTGAAGCCGAGCACCGCGGCGATCAGCGCGATCACGAGGAAGATGATGGCGTAATGAAGCATGTGGGCGGTTCCGGTCATGTGCCCCATCGGCACTGGGAACAGCATTGCCGCTGGCCCATCACTGCGGCGTGAGCGCCGCCCGCCGCGTCCAGTCGGCCTTCAGTCTTGTGAGCCCTTCGTCAATGGAGACCCGCGGCACGTAGCCGAAGTCGCGTCGCGCCGGCGCCATGTCGTACCAGTGCGTGGTCGCCAGCTGCTCGGCCAGGAAACGCGTCATCGGCGGTTCTCCCTCGAGGTGCAGGAGCGGCCAGATGCCTTCGCAGGCGGCCCCGATCGCGTAAGCCATGCCGAAGGGCAGTGACTTGTGCACCGTGGGCGCGCCGGCGGCGGCGAGCAGCGCATTGACGATGTCGCGCATCTCGCGCGGTTCGCCGTTGCTGATGAAATAGGCACGGCCGGCGCAGGCGCTGCCGATCGCGAGGTGGTCGAAGGCATCGAAGTGCGCCTGTGCCGCATTGTCGACATAGGTCGTGTCGATGCGGTTGTGGCCGCCACCGACGAAGCGCAGCCGGCCCGCCCGCGCGCGCTCGACGAGCCGTGGCAGCAACTGGTTGTCGCCCACGCCCCAGATCAGGCGCGGCCGCAGCGCCACGGTGGCCAGCGTGTTGGAGTTCGCCGCCAGCACCGCCTGTTCGGCGAGCAGCTTGGTGGAGGCGTACGGCGCCTTGAGGTCCTCGCCGTAGGGCACGCTGTCGGCGGTGCCGCCCTCGACCGGGTGGGTCGCGCGATGGGTGACGCTCGGCGTCGACGTGTACACCAGCCGGTCGATGCCCTGCACCCGGCATGCGGCGATGACGTTGTCGGTACCGATGACGTTGGCCTGGTGATAGCTCTCATGGCTGCCCCAGGCGCCGGCCTTGGCGGCGTTGTGGAACACCGCCGCGCAGCCCTGCGCGGCTGCGATCACCGCGTCGCGATCCGCCAGGTCGCCCTGCACCTGTTCGACCTGCATCGCTTCGAGGGCCGGGTAGTGGCCGCGATTGAAACTCACGACATGATGGCCGCGCTCGCGTAGCCCACGGCACAGGGCCTGTCCCAGGAAACCGCCCCCACCCGTCACCAGAATCTTCATGTCGATGCCCCCTGCCTCTCTACTGAATGACGTTCACACAGCGGCAAAACCTCGCCCCTCCCTGCCGCCCGTGCGTCCTGCGCACCGGAGGGGCTGGACGCACCCGTCGCGAGAATAGCGCGCCGCTTCGCACCGACCGCCTACACCTTCTCCGCCACCCACGCCGCGAGCTTCTCGCGGCCGATCTTCGCATTGTGGCGGATGTCGACCGGGAACCCCGGGTGGCGAAGGAAACGGCGCACCCCGGCGCAATGCGCATGGGCGGCGCCGAGTTCCCGCAACTCGCGCTCGATACGGGGCCAGTCGGAGCGTGGCACGCCCTCGGCCAGCTCCACGCACAGCACCGGCGCCTGCACACCCTGCCCGCCCGCCCCCACCAGCGCGGTGCGCCGCACCTGCGGATGGACGTTGAAGACCGGCTCGACCTGCTCGGTGTACAGCGGACCGCTGGCGGTCTCGACACGGTGCGACTTGCGCCCGCAGAACCAGAGCCGCCCTGTCTCGTCGAAATAACCGACGTCGCCCATGCGATGCACGACGCGGCCGGCGACGGTGCCGGCCTCCGTGATCTTCGCCAGTCGCGTCTGCGCCTCGCGCCTGAAATAGGTGTCGGTCGCGCTGGGCCCGGCGACGGTGATCTCGCCGACCTCCCCCGCCGGCAGCACGTCGACCTGCGACCAGTCCGCGATCGCGTCGTCGGTGATGCGGATGATGCGCACCTCGTTGGGCGGCACCGGCCGGCCGACGCATGTCCCCGCACCCGCTTCAGTCGCGGCACGCGTGGCCTGCAGCTCGCGTCCCTCGATCACCGCCACCGGAAGGCACTCGGTGGCGCCATAGGGCGTCCAGAACCGCGCGTCGCCCGGCAGCAGCTCGCGCATGCGCGAGACCACGTCGGCGGGCACCGGCGCGCCGGCCGAGGTGACCCGTTTCAGCGTCGGCAGGGCCGCTCCGTGCGCGGCCAGCACG
>JAUIJO010000265.1 GCA_030431185.1 Gammaproteobacteria bacterium
GCCAGAGCGCGGCGGGCGTCGACGCCAGCGCGCGCTCCGCGCCGGCACCGCCATCGGCCGTGCGCACGCGGTAGCCCCAGCCGCGCAACACCGTCGCCAACGCCGCCAGTGCCTGGGGGTCGTTGTCGACGACCAGTACCTCGGACGCGTCCGCCTCGCGTGGCGCCGCCGGCGACACCGCCGGTATCGTGTCGGCGCGCGCCAGGCACGGCATCGCGACACCGAACACGGTGCCCTGCCCCGGCCTGCTGCGCAGGTCGATCGGCACACCGAGCAGTTGCGCGATGCGATCGGCGATCGACAGGCCCAGCCCGAGTCCCTGTCCCGGCGCATCCTCGCCCCGGCGGAACTCGTCGAAGATGACGCGCTGCTGCTCCGGGGCGATGCCGGGTCCGGTGTCGTGCACTTCGATGCGCACCTGCCCGCCTTCGCGCCGCACGCCGAGCAGCACCTTCCCCTGCGACGTGTAGCGCGCCGCATTGGCGAGGAAGTTCTGCAGCACCCGGCGCAGCAGCTGCGGGTCGCTGTGCACCCAGGCACGGGTGGGGACGAAACGGAAGGCCAGGCCGCGCGCCGCGGCGATGGCGCCGAACTCCGAGGCCAACGGCTCGAGCACTTCCGCCAACGGGAAGTCGCGCGACTGCGGTGCCAGTCCCCCGGCCTGCAGGCGCGACATGTCGAGCAGTCCGGTCAGCAGGTCGCTGGTGGAGTCGAGCGCGCCGCTGATCTGCGACACGGCGTCGCGCTGCGGGCCGGCCACCTGTTGCTGGAGGGCATCGGCGAACAACTGCGCCGCATGCAACGGTTGCATCAGGTCGTGGCCGATCGCGGCGAGGAAGCGGCTCTTGGCCTCGTTGGCGCGCTCGGCCTCGCGCTTGGCCGCTTCCAGGTCCGTCGTGCGCTCGACGACGCGCTGCTCCAGCGTCTCGTTGGCCTGGATGAGGCCGGCCTCGGCACGGCGGAACGCGGTGACGTCGGTGAAGGTGGCCACGAAACCGCCACCGGGCATGGGATTGCCGCGGATCTCGACGATGCTGCCGTCGGGCAGCACGCGTTCGCTCAGGTGCACGGTACCGGCGCGCATGTAGGCCAGGCGACGCTCGAGCGCACGCTCCATGTCGCCGTCCGGCGGGACCTGCCGCATTGCCCAGCGCGCGAGGTCGGCGATGGGACGCCCCACCTGGAGCAGGGACGCGGGAAAACCAAAGAGCTCGACATAGCGCCGGTTCCAGGCGACCAGGCGCAGGTCCGAATCGACCACGCTGATGCCCTGGCTCATGTTGTGCAGCGCGGCCTCGAGCACGCGCTGGTTGAAGCGCAGGTCGGCCGAAGCCTCGCCCACGATCTGGGCGACCGTATCCAGGCCGCTGCCGACTTCGCGACGGGCCGCATCGAGCAGGACCCGGGCCGAGGCCGAGCCCAGCACCGCGGCGAGCTCTCGCTCGATCGCCGCTTCGGTCGCGGCCGGCACCGGCCCGTGGCCTTCGACCCCTTCGAGCCATTGCTGCACGCGCTCGCGCGGCAGGAAGCGCAGGCCGGCGTCACGCAGGGTCTTCGCATCCAGTCCCCGCTGCGCGAAGCGCGGGGCCTCGCGGCGCAGCATGGCCGCCAGCAGGGTCGCCGCCGTGCCCACGAAGAGGCTGGCGCCGACCGCGCGTCCCAGCCGGCTCCAGCCGGTCAGGCCGAACAGGCCATCGGGCGACAGCCAGGCCCAGCCCAGCGGCCCATCGACCCGCCAGGCCGGCGACAGGCCGCGCGCGGCCAGGTACATGGGCGTCAGCAGCACCCAGGCCCAGACCAGGAAGCCGGCGACCACGCCCACCACGGCGGCGCGGGGCGGCGTCTGCGGGCGCCAGACCGCGAAGCCCAGGGCCGGCGCGAGCGTGGCCAGCGCCGAGAACGACACCGCGCCCACGTCGGCCAGCGCATCGTTGCTCGCGACCAGCCGGCTGTAGCCCCAGGCGAGCAACATGATGACCACGATGCCGCCGCGCCGGAGCGCCAGCACGCGGCCGCGGAGGTCGCTGCCGTCGTTGCGCGACCAGGCGCCGCGCAACAGCCCGGGGGCGAACCAGTGGTTGCCGATCATCAGGCTCAAGGTCAGCGTGCTGACCACCACCATGCCGGTCGCCGCGCTGAGGCCGCCGAGGAACGCGAGCAGGGCCAGCGCGTGCTGCCCCTGCGACAGCGGCAGGGCCAGGACATACAGGTCCGACGGCACCCCGCTGCCGCCCAGCAGCGCGGTGCCCGCCTTCGCCAACGGCAGCACCGGCAGCGCGATCAGCAGGAGATAGAGCGGGAACAACCAGCGCGCCGTGCCGACGTCGCGTTCGTTGCGGCATTCGACCACGCCGACGTGGAACTGATGCGGCAGGATGAACATCGCCAGGCCGCCCAGCAGGACCAGCGGGATGAAGCCGCCGCTGGCGGGCGCCACGGGCAGCGCCACCGGCACATCGGGCATGCCGGACAGGCCGAACCAGACGAAGGCGCCGATGGCGAGCATCGCCACCAGCTTGAACACCGATTCGAAGGCCATCGCCAGCACCAGCCCGCGGTTGTGCTCGGCGGCGCTGGCGCGGCGGGTGCCGAACAGCATCGCGAACAAGGCCATCGCCAGGGCCACGTACAGCGCGATGTCCTGCCACGGGGGAACCCGGGCCGGGTCCGCACCCCTTGCGGTCAGCATCGCGAAGCTCATCGCCACGGCCTTGAGCTGAAGCGCGATGTACGGCACCAGGCCAAGCGCGGCGACCAGGGTCACCGTGGCCGCCAGCCAGGCGTCCTTGCCCAGGCGGGTCGCGATCAGGTCCGCCAGCGAGGTCGCATTGGTCTCGCGCGCCAGTCGCACCAGACGGACCATGAAGCCCATCGCCAGGACATAGAACAGGATCGCGCCGAGGAAGGTGGGCGGGAGCGGCCAACCGTACCGCGAGGCCTGGGTGACCGTGCCGTAGAAGGTCCAGGAGGTGCAGTGCACCGCCAGCGAGAGCGCATAGACGTGGCGCCAGTGGCGTGCCCATACCGTCGGCGTGCGCTCGGCATAGAGGGCGGCGCCGAACATCAACGCGAGCCAGGCCAGGCTGGCGATCGCGACGGTGGCGTAGCCCAGCGTCATGCCGGCCGGCCCCCGTCGCTGTCACCACGATCCGATTGCCGCCCCACTGTGTCCACCTGCCTGCGTCGCCCCGCCACGAGCATAACGCAGCGACGGCGGGCCATGGCCCGCCGTCGCTCCGATCGATCGCCGTTGCGGGGCCCGGTCAGAAGTCGTATCGCGCGGTCAGGCTGACCTCGCGCGGCGGGCCGTAGAAGCCGGTCAGCACGCCGAGCACCGGGATGTTGTAGCCCGTCGTGCGGTACTCCTCGTCGAGCAGGTTCTTGCCCTGCAGCGAGAGGCTCCAGGTCTCGTTGGCATGCCAGATCACGCCGGCATTGAGCAGGCCGTAGCCGTCCTGCCTGATCGCTTCGGAGAGGTCGGTCGTCGGGTAGACCTCGCTCTGGTAGCTGTAGCCCACGCGCGTGGCGACGTCACCGCCGTTGGCCAGCGGCAGGCGGTACTCCACGTTGATCGCCCCGGAGAACTCCGGCGCGTTGGTGAACTCCTGGCTGTCGGCGACGTTGACGCCGTTGGTGATGAACTCGTCGTACTCCGCGTCCAG
>JAUIJO010000266.1 GCA_030431185.1 Gammaproteobacteria bacterium
CAGGATCATCCACACGACCACGACCACGACCACGACCACGACCCTGGGCGCCCCTCAGTCGTCGACCAGTTCGCCGCCCGGCAGGAAGTTCCAGGTCCGGGTCACGTGCAGGATGTCGGGGTCTTCCTCGGTCCTGGGCAGGGGCGGGTAGGGCTCGGCCAGCCGGGCGATCCGCAGCGCCGAGGCATCCAGCAGCGGCGTGCCGCTGCTCTTGATGATGTCGGCGCGCTCGACGCTGCCGTCCCGACGGATCGCCACGCTGATCACCACCTGCCCGGACAGCCGGCGCCGGCGCGCTTCGTCGGGATAGTTCAGGTTTCCGACGCGCTCCACCCGGTCCACCCATTCGCGGAGGTATGCGGCCCAGGCGTATTCCTGGGTGCTGGCCGACACGAACTTGCGCTTGGGACGCTTGGCGTAGCGCTCCGAACGCAGGTGGATCTCGGCCGCCAGGCGGGCCATCGCCATGTCGCGTTCGATCTTGCGATCGCCGCGGGGCAGGGGCAGTTCGTCCGGGTCCGGCGTGTCGCGGGCGGGCGGCGCCTTGTCCTCGCCGCGCGTGCTGGACACCACGCGCGCCTCCGGCGGGGGTTGCGCGGCCGGCGACTGCGCGCGCATCGGCACGGGCGCGACGCCGGGTTCCGGCTGCGGCGCCGGGCCGGTCTGGTTGTCGCGCGGGCGCGTGGTCTTTTCGTGCTCGCCGCCGCCCTGGTTGCTGGCCTGGGCGAGGAAGTCCGCCTGGGCCTGCGTCAACGGGCTCTGCGTCTGGGTGAGGATGACGTCCAGCGTGGGCACCACCGGCGCGGCGCTTTCCAGCGCGAACCCCACGCCCAGCAGCAGCACGCCATGGAACAGCAGGGACAGCACCAGCGTCGCGGTCAGGCGCTGGTTCTCGTCGGGCATCGCCCTGCGCGGGGCATGCGGGCCCGCCATGGACGGGGTCGCCGTGCTCATGCGCCCTGCAAACGGCGCAGGGGCGACGGGTGCCGGGGCCGCGCCTTCATGCCGCCGCGGTCGCCAGCCGGCGTTCGATCACGTCGAACAGGTCCCCGGCGATGCAGGTGCCATAGGCGGCATCGATCTCGCGGATGCAGGTCGGGCTGGTGACGTTGACTTCGGTCAGGTAGTCGCCGATCACGTCCAGGCCGACGAACAGCATGCCGCGCCGCTTCATTTCCGGTCCGACCTGGGCGGCGATCCAGCGGTCGCGCTCGCTCAGCGGGCGCGCCTCGCCCCGGCCGCCCGCGGCCAGGTTGCCGCGGAACTCGTCGCCCTGCGGAATGCGGGCCAGGCAGTAGTCGATGGGCTCGCCGTCGACCAGCAGGATGCGCTTGTCGCCCTCGCTGATCTCGGGGAGGTAGCGTTGCGCCATCGCCAGCTGGCGGCCGCCCTGGGTGAGCGTCTCCAGGATCACGTTGAGGTTGGGCTCGCCGGCGCGGGCGCGGAAGATCGAACGCCCGCCCATCCCGTCGAGCGGCTTGAGCACGGCTTCGCCATGCTCGGCCACGAAGGCCTTCAGCAGGGCGTTGTCGCGGGTGACCACGGTCGGCGGGCAACACTGCGGGAAGAGCAGGGCGGCCAGCTTCTCGTTGTAGTCGCGCAGGCCCTGCGGGTCGTTGACGACCAGCGCGCCGGCCTGCTGCGCGATGCCCAGGACCTGGGTGTCGTGGATGTACTCCGCGTCCACGGGCGGGTCGCGGCGCATCAGGACCACCTGGCCGGGGCCGAATTCAAAATGTGACGGCTGTCCCAAATCGAACCATTGCCGCGAATCGTCCGTGACGCTGAGCACGGCGGCCTCGGCCACCGCCGCGCCGTCGCGCAGGGACAGCCGTCCCGGCAGCACGTAAAGCAGGCGGTGTCCGCGCCGCTGGGCTTCCAGCATCATGGCGAAGGTCGAGTCCTTGGCGGTCTTGATGGATTCGATGGGGTCCATCAGGACGACGATGTCGAGCGTCATGGCATTGGGCAGGAGGCGGGTCGTGCGATGGTATCAGGCGGCTGCTCCGGGGCGGGGGCCGCGTCGCTCGATCCGTCGACGGGTTGGCTGAACGGCCTTTTTTCTAGGGTCCGGATGCAATTCGTGCTTGACAGTAGCGGTCAGGCTTGGAATAAAGGCAGGCAAGCGAGGCGCCGCCATGCTCCATAAATAAAATGGCGCCCGCACTTGGGGAATACGGAATGCTTGACGAGGGCCGCAAGGGCAGCCTCGATGGACTGCGGGTCATGGTGATCGATGACTCCAAGACCATCCGGCGCACTGCAGAGACGCTGTTGAAACGAGAGGGCTGTGACGTCGTCACGGCCGTCGATGGCTTTGAGGCGCTGGCGAAGATCGCCGACCAGCAGCCCCAGATCATCTTCGTGGACATCATGATGCCGAGGCTGGACGGCTACCAGACCTGTGCGCTGATCAAGAGCAACCAGCTCTTCAAGGGCACGCCGGTGGTCATGCTGTCCTCCAAGGACGGCCTGTTCGACAAGGCCCGCGGACGCATCGTCGGCTCCGAGCAGTACCTCACCAAGCCATTCACGCGCGAGGAACTCCTCGGCGCCATCCGCACGCACGTAACCAACGAAACCAGCAACGCCTGACCGGGGGGGTAGGGCATTCATGGCACGCATTCTCTTGATCGAAGACTCGCCGACCGATACGGCGGTCCTCACCCAGTTGCTCGAACGCAACGGCCACCAGGTGCTTTCATCCGGCAGCGCCGAGGACGGGATCGAGGTGTGCCGCCGCGAACAGCCCGACCTCGTGCTGATGGACGTGGTGCTGCCGGGCATGAACGGCTTCCAGGCGACCCGCGCGCTGTCGCGCGATGCCGACACCAAGGCCATCCCGGTGCTGATCGTCAGCACCAAGAGCATGGACACCGACAAGGCCTGGGGCCTGCGCCAGGGCGCCAAGGACTACATCGTCAAGCCGCCGCGCGAGGACGAGCTGGTCGCGCGCATCAACGACCTGCTCGGGGACTGAGCGCGGCCGTGGACACCAACATGACGCCCTTCGAGGTCCTGGTCGACTACGAGCGCCGCAGTCTCGCGCACGTCGTCGGCCTGCCCGAACAGATCGACGCGCCGGGCCTGTGGCGCGGCGTCGGCTATCGCATCGGCAGCCGCCGCCTCGCTTCGAACTTCGACGAGGTGGTCGAGATCCTGACCCTGCCGCAGGTGACGCCGGTCCCCGGCGCCCAGCCCTGGCTGCTCGGCCTGGCCAACGTGCGCGGCAACCTGCTGCCCGTGGTCGACCTCAAGCAGTTCCTGCAGGCCGAGCGCACCGTCCTCCACGAAGGGCAGCGCATCCTGCTCGTGCGCCAGTCCGGCGGCAACCTCGCCTTGCTGATCGACGAGCTCTACGGGCAGCGCAGTTTCAACGAGGAACAGCGGCTCGACGCCGCCGAGGGCATGGATGCATCCCAGGATGACGCCGGTACCTGGGCTGAAGGCCGTTACCGGCATTTCATCGATCACAGCTATCGGCTCGACGACACCGAATGGGGCGTCTTCAGCCTGGATCGTCTTACCCGCACTCCGGAATTCAGGCAGGCCGCCTCCGATTTCGCACGGCCTGAACTGGGCAATCGCAACACACTTGAGGTTGAATCATGAGCACTGACATGAATAACGCTGTTGGCAAGGTCCGCCAGTACGGCGTCA